>JAYTTC010000058.1:0-10171 GCA_043745255.1 Verrucomicrobiales bacterium | reverse complement strand
TCACCCAGGTCCACTCCAGCTTCAAGGAAACCCTCATCGGATCGGCTCCTTTTTCCGCAGGAAAATATCTAGCAGCCTGTCGCGACGATTCCTAAGGGTTAGCTCACCACAAACGAACTCCTCAGCCGGACTCACGTCCGGTGGGGACAAGTCCGACAGGCTGCTAGGGGGTTGATCGGCAATTTTGCGAGATTACCAAGGGATTTTTATGCGAACACGCCTCCAGCACGATTCTCGTTCATCACTTTCCCTATTGAAACTCATTCGGGCGATTGCCTACCGTTCCCCCCATGAACTCGCTCCCCCGTTTCGGCCGATGGCTCCTCATCGCCTGCTTTCTTCCGGCTCCCTTGTTTTCTGCAGAGCCCTACCAAATCGCGGTCATCCCGAAGGGGACAACGCATGAGTTTTGGAAATCGATTCATGCCGGAACCGTGAAGGCGCAGCGCGAGCTCGAGGCCGAAGGGGTGCCGGTGAGAATCCTCTGGAAGGGCCCTTTGCGAGAGGACGATCGAGATCAACAAATTCAAGTGGTGGAGAATTTCACCGCCCGCCGCGTCAGTGGTATCATGCTTGCCCCGCTCGATTCGCAGGCACTGGTCAGACCGGTGGCGAATGCGGTTGGAGCTAAAATTCCAGTGGTGGTCTTCGATTCTGGATTGAAGTCCGACAAGCAGATCAGCTACGTAGCAACCGACAACTTTAAGGGAGGGCAGCTGGCAGGGGAGCAGATGGCGAAATCTCTGGGAGGAAAGGGTAAGGTAATCCTGCTTCGTTACGCGGTCGGATCTGCAAGCACGGAAGAGCGCGAGGCCGGATTTCTCGACGCTCTTAAAACGTTTCCGGGGATCACCCTACTTTCTTCGGATCAGTATGCAGGGCCGACACGGGAGACGGCTTACTCCAACTCGCAGAATCTTCTCAATCGCTTCGGACGCGACGTCAACGGCGTGTTTGCCGTGAACGAGAATTCCACCATCGGAATGACCAAGGCCCTTCGGGACATCGGCAAGGCGGGCGGCAAGGTGAAGATGATTGGATTCGACGCGGGCAGTCAGTCGATCAAAGACATGAAGGCGGGGGATGTGCAGGGGCTGGTGGTGCAGAATCCCATGCGCATGGGATATCTCGGTGTGAAGACGCTGGTCGCTCATCTTCAAGGCAAGCCGGTAGAGAAGAAAATCGATACCGGAGTGAGCCTGATCACACCGGAGAACATGGAGCAGCAGGAGTTTCACGAACTCCTCTATCCGCCGGTTTCCAAATATCTGGAGCCGTAATCCAGTGGACTCCCCCCGCCTTCACCTCAGCGGCGTTCGCAAGAGTTTCGGTGCGACTCAGGCGCTGCGCTCTGTCAGCCTCACCGTTCGCGCGGGGGAGGTGCACGCGGTGATCGGCGAGAACGGGGCCGGCAAGAGCACGCTGATGAAAATTCTCAGCGGTGCCTGCGAGGCAGATGCAGGAACCATCGAGCTGGATGGACAGACCTTTCATCCCACGGATCCTCAGCACGCGCGTCGCTCGGGGATCGCGATGATCTATCAGGAGCTGATTCTTGCTCCCCATCTATCCGTGGAGGAAAATATCGTTCTTGGCGAAGAAACTTCCTCGTATGGATGGATTAACGCTCGTTCTCGACGGGAGCTCGCCCTCCGCGCACTCAATGAGCTCGAGTATGGACACCTACCGCTGACCGCCGCAGTCGGGGATCTCACCATCGCAGAGCAGCAGATCGTGGAGATTGCCAGGGCTTTGCTACGTGAGCCGAAGGTTTTGATCCTCGATGAGCCGACCAGCAGCCTCACTCAGGTGGACAGCGAGCGTCTCTTCGCTGCTATTGAACGACTCAAGAATCGAGGCGTGAGCGTGGTGTATATCAGTCATTTTCTTGAGGAGTGCCAGCGCATTTGTGATCGCTTCACCGTGCTGCGGGATGGGGAAACAGTCGGCACCGGTTCGATGGGCGAGACTTCGCTGTCGGAGATCATCCGGTTGATGGTGGGACGCGATGTTCGAGACATCTACCCTCGCACAGAGCGCGTTGCGGGCGAGGTGGTGCTCCGGTTGGAGGGTCTCGCCGGGGATTCGAAACCTCGCTCGGCCAGCCTGAGCCTGAGGAAGGGGGAGATCCTTGGAATTGCCGGCTTGGTCGGCGCCGGGCGAACCGAGATGCTTCGCGCTTGCTTCGGGCTGGACGCGGTCGCCTCCGGACAGGTGTTCGTCTGGTCGCGTGAAAGGACCCATGCCTCACCCGCTGAACGGCTCGCGGATGGAGTCGGCCTCGTCAGCGAAAACCGCAAGGAGGAGGGATTGCTCCTGCAGCGCAGCCTGGCGGACAATCTCACCCTCACGCGATTTTCCTCCGTCGCCCATGGAGGGTTTATCAGTGCTCGGGAACAGGAGAGTGCCGCGCGCAAATGGATGGAGAAACTCCAGGTGAAGGCGCGTGATCCCTGGCAGCGAGTCGGTGAACTTTCAGGGGGAAATCAGCAAAAAATTTCCATCGCTCGGCTGCTCCACCATGAAGCGAAGATTCTACTTCTCGATGAACCTACTCGAGGGATTGATGTGGGGAGCAAGGCTGAGATTTATCGTTTGATCAACGAACTCGCCTGCCAGGGTAAGGCGGTGCTGTTCGTGAGTTCTTATCTGCCGGAGTTGCTGGGCGTTTGCGATACCCTCGCCGTGATGAGCCGTGGAGTCTTGGCGGGAAAGCGTCCGGTGTCGGAATGGACCGAGCACAGTATTATCGAAGCGGCTGTGGGACAGGAGGCGGCGACCCAGGAGAACTGAACCGATGACCGATAAAGCCAAACCCTCCCGTACCCTTACTGCCGCCAAGGTCCTGAACATCGCAGGGCCGTTCCTTGGCCTGCTGTTTGTCACCGGTTTGTTCGCGTTCAGCGAGGAGCTGCGCCCGGTGTTTTATACCGGCGCGAACTGGAAGAATATATTCACCCAGACAGTCATCGTCGCGATCGGCGCTCTCGGCATGACTCTGATCATTATCAGCGGCGGGATTGATCTCAGTGTTGGATCGGTGGTGGCGCTGACGAGTGTGGTAGGCGCGCGATTGCTCGAGCATCACTATTCTGCCCCGGTGACGGTGTTGCTGACGGTGGCTGCGGGTGGACTGATTGGGCTGATCAACGGATCGATCATTGCCGGCCTCCGCATGATGCCGTTCGTCGTGACACTGGGGATGATGGGCGTCGCGCGTGGTGCCGCCAAGTGGATCGCAAGCAACCAGACGGTGAACTTTGAAGGAGAGTCCGCTGTCACGCGCGTGATGGAGAAGATGAGTCCTGAAACTTTTTTACCGCTCCCGTTCGGTGTTTGGATTGCCCTAGTGCTGACCTGTGCGGTCGCGGTGCTGCTTCGTCGAACGGTGTTCGGTAGGTATATCTTTGCGATTGGCTCCAACGAGGCGACCGCGCGACTATGCGGGATCGCCGTGCGTCGACAGAAAGTGCTGATCTATACCCTGGCTGGCTTCTTCTTTGGACTCTCGGGATTGATGCAGCTCTCGCGATTGACCCAGGGAGATCCGAGCGTCGCTGCGGGGCTTGAGCTCGATATCATTGCTGCCGTGGTGATCGGAGGTGCGAGTCTGAGTGGCGGTACGGGAAGCGTGATGGGCTCGGTGGTGGGAGCTCTCATCATGGCCGTGCTGCGATCCGGCTCCAGCCAGATGAACTGGCCCAACTACGTGCAAGAAATCATCATCGGCATCGTGATTATCCTAGCCGTCGGCCTCGACAAACTACGGCAGAGCCAGTCGGCCCGAGCCTAACAGCGTGTCGGACTTACTTTCTGCAACTCTTTGTTCTTCACGGGTGTCCTCTCCCTGTGCTGAGCTGAATGAGCTCCCGGGCTCTGGATGGATGATCTGCAACAGTTCGAGGCTTTCATGAGAGCCTATCAAGACATGGTCTATGGAACGGCCGTTCGCCTGCTAGGGGACGCGGCTGAAGCCCAAGATATTGCGCAGGAGGTTTTTCTCAAAGCCTTCGAGCGTTTTGCGGAAATTGGCTCGAGTCCCACCGCCGGGGGGTGGCTCAAAACTGTGGCCCGAAACCTGGCGCTGAACCATCTCACCCGCTATCGGGCTCGATGGAGCCTTTTCTCCGAGATGGCTTCGCCGGGCGACGACAAACATGATCCGTTGGCGGATCTTGCGGCTCCGGATCTGACGCAGGCCCACTGGGAGGCCGAAGAGCGTCACCAATGGGTCGAAACGGGATTAACAAAGTTGCCCCCGACACAGCGAGTGCCTCTTGTGCTCTATCATTTCGAGGACCTGAGCTATGAGGAAATCGCCTCTCAGTTGAAGATCTCTCTCAGTAAGGTGAAAACCGATATTTTCCGTGGCCGCGAGGCGTTGCGACGCCATTTGGCCCGGGCGAACATTTGTCCTGACGGATTCGATACCGATGGATCGGTAGACGAGAAGTGAAGTTCGAAGCCATTGTTTAAGCCTATGAGTTCTCAACCCCATTCGCCTGAGGATCCGTTCCTGCACCGGCAGCTCCGCGAGCTGCCCTCGCCGATCGCTCCGACAAGCCTCACGCCCCGCGTGCTCGCCCGGCTCCGCGAGCGAGCCGAGTCCCTCTGGTGGGAACGTCCTATTTTTGAATGGCCCCTCTTCGCTCGCGCGTCGGGCGTCTCCTTGTTGGTGGCCCTCGCTGTCGCAATTGGTTACTTGAGTGGCTGGACTCCCATCGCGAACACTTCTTCTGGCTTCTCAAGCGACGCCGCGCTGGGACCGTGGCAGCTCGCGCTGGTAGGGGTGCGGAGTTTCAAGACCGCCGCTACACTCTCCCTTAACGCCGTGCCGAGGGTGGTTTGGTGGACGATCGGGGGAATCTTGCTGAGCCTTTATGCAAGTTGCCTGGGTCTTGGGACCTTGGTCTATCGTCAGATGGCGCTGCGTCGCTGAGTTCTATGCCGCTTTCCTTACGAGTCTCATCCCTCCTGCGATGCTGCCGAGTCATCGCTCCATTCATCGCCCTGTTCCTGCTGGTCACGCATCCCTCTCGCGTGCACAGCCAGGAGCAGACCAACGGGGTGGCGAAGTCTTTTCGACACGAGGTGGTGAGGCTTGGACAGGATGCCTATGTCGGCGCGGATGAGAGCGTTTCCAAAGTGGTGGTGATAAAGGGCGATGCACGAATCGATGGAGAGGTTCGGGATGAAGTGGTGGTGGTAGGGGGGACTCTCCATGTCACCGGAAAGCTCAAAGGCACGGTAGTGGTGGTGTTCGGAGACATTGACGCCTCACCCACCGCTGTCCTCCGTCGTCAGGCGATCGTGGTGGGAGGCCGGATCAACGCGGAACCAGGGGCGAGGTTGCGTCCAGATAACCAAGTCATCTCACTGGACCGTTTTCCAATGCTCCAGGGCATGGTGAGCTGGGTGACTCATGGGGCGCTTTATCTTCGGCCGCTCCCACCGGATGTTCGATGGGCATGGTTTGTTCCGCCCGCCTTCCTGTTGCTTTATGCCTTGATGTCGCTCGTGCTCACGGGGCCCTCGGATGCCTGCGTGCGAGTGCTCTCGGACCGTCCTATCACCTGCTACGCGGCGGGCTTGTTTGGAATGTGCATTCTGCTCCTCTCCATTCCCGTGCTCCTGATACTAGGCGCTGTGATCGCTGGATTTGTTCTGCTTCTGGCGATGTTCCTCGCCGTTCTGTTTGGTCGAATGGCGGTGATTCGTTTTGTTGGTTTTCAGCTGAGCAGCCAGCTCGGGCTCCCGATATTGGAGAAACCATTGCTCTCGCTGCTGGTGGGTAGCGTGCTCCTTAGCCTGATCTACATGGTGCCGGTGTTTGGTTTTGTGGTGTGGGCAGGAATCTTTCCGCCAGCGGTAGGTGCTCTTATGCTCGCCGGGTTCGCTGCCATCCGTCCGGCACGCTCTGTGACACCCCCGTTCGCGCAAAACCCCGCTGCTCCTCCCTCTCTTCAACAGGAAACGCTCAACCCCTCCTCGCTGAATCCTGCAAACTGCCCTCCGGCTGGATTCTTCGTTCGCCTGACCGCGACGCTGATTGATCTGATACTGATCGGATGTCTGAGTGCTTTCCTGGGGCTTCATGGACGAGGCTTCTGGATCACTTGGACCGTTTACCACGTTGCGATGTGGAGCTGGCGTGGTGCCACTCTCGGCGGTCGTGTGTTTGGTATTCGGGTCGTCGAGACAGACGGCACCTCGTTGACCCTCTCCGTCGCGTTAGTTCGTGCGCTCGCCGCCGTCCTCTCCGCGCTTCCGCTCTTCCTAGGTTTCATCTGGGCAGCCTGGGATGTCAGGAAACAATCCTGGCACGACAAGCTGACCGGAACGGTGATGGTCTGGAAGCGGTGAAGGGGATGCTGGCGAGAGCGTTCAGAGTGGCTGAGATCTGTAGCGTGGGCCGTATCGGCCCATCTCCGGCCGGATCGTCCGATACGGACGACACTACAGAAGATGGAAACCGTGCGAGGGCACGCCAGCTGTAGTTCTGTAGTGTGGGCCGTATCGGCCCATGTTTCCCTATCTTTTGGGAAGGCTCGCAATGAGCTCGCTCGGGGTTGCTGTAGCGGTGCCGACCTTGCCGACCACCACACCGGCGGCGTAGTTCGAGAAAATAGCGGCTTCGATAGGCGAGGCTCCCGCAGCGATGGCCAAGGTGAAGGATGCGATTACTGTATCGCCCGCGCCGGAGACATCGAAGACTTCCTGGGCGACAGTGGGAATGTGAAAAGGAGCGTGCTCACGTCGGCAGAGAAGCATCCCTTGTTCGCCGAGAGTGATGAGCAACAGGGCGGGTTGAAGCTCGCTTAGGAGGTTTTTTGAGACCAGTAGCAGGTTGCGGTCCTGGAGCGGATTCGCATGGCGAGTGGTGTCAGGGAGGCCCGCGAGCTCGAAAGCTTCTTTGCGATTGGGAGTGATCAGGGAGAGATGGGAGACATCCAGTCGATGCACCGGCTTCGGATCCAAGCTCAGCCATATGCCGTATTTGCGGGCGAGGTCTTTGAGCGCATCCAGGAGTTCCTGAGTGACCACCCCCTTGCCGTAGTCTCCCACGATCACCGCGTCGCATTCCGTCAGCTCCCTTTGGACGCTGGCGATGAGGCCGCGGGTCGCCGCGGCGTCCAACTCCTCCTTGGATTCGCGGTCCACGCGTACCACCTGCTGCTGATGAGCCACGATGCGGGTCTTGATACTGGTATGCCGGTGGGCGTGCTGGAAAAGGCCTTTGCAGCCGATGCGTTGAGCCGATAGCAATTCATGCAATTGTTCCGCCGCACGGTCCTTGCCCACCACACTCTGGAGTTGGCATTTTGAGCCCAGCGCTGCCAGGTTGCGCGCGACGTTAGCTGCGCCTCCGGGCATATAACTCTCTCGGACAAAATCAACGATGGGTACCGGAGCCTCCGGTGAGATGCGTCCGACGCTGCCCCAAATGAACTGATCGAGCATCACGTCACCCACCACCAAGATCCTCGTCTTGCTGGCTGCGGCGAGAATGCGACGCACGCGATTGGCGGAAAGACTGGCCGGGTTGGAAAGAGGGGCTTTCGGCATGAGGTGGAGGAGGTCCGAAGGTTTAGTCGAGAAAAGCAGTGAGCGGGCTGGTGGGGTCCGCGATCTCTCGCGCCTCGGAGAGCCCGATCTCGAAGGCGGCTCGACCGGCTTCCACCGCGTGTCGGAAGGCGATCGCCATCCGACACGGATCGCTCGCTACCGCGATCGCGGTATTGATCAGCACCGCATCGGCCCCAAGTTCCATGGCTTCCGCCGCATGGCTGGGGGCTCCGAGACCTGCATCCACCACCACGGGTACCGTGGCTTGCTCGATGATGATTCGGATCTGATCCCGGGTTTGCAAACCTCGATTCGATCCGATGGGCGCTCCAAGCGGCATCACCGTGGCCACTCCCACATCCTGAAGTCGTTTCGCTAACACCGGATCGGCATTGATGTAAGGAAGGACCGTGAAGCCCTCTTTAACCAGCAACTCGGCGGCCTTGAATGTTTCGATGGGGTCCGGAAGCAGGTAGCGCGGGTCGGGATGGATCTCGAGCTTGATCCAACGGGGCAATCCTGCGGCCGCGGCGAGGCGCGCGAGGCGGACGGCTTCTTCCGCGTTCATCGCGCCGCTGGTATTGGGGAGCAGTAGATAACGCTGGGGGTCGATAAATTCTAGAATGTTGGCGAAAGGGTCGCGTCGACCGGTGAGATCGGCCCGGCGGAGGGCCACGGTCACAATCTGGGTGCCGCTGGCCGCGAGCGCATCACGCATCAGCTCGGGGGAGGCGAATTTTCCGGTTCCGGCGAGCAACCGGGAATCGAACTCTCTGCCTGCGATAATCAATGGACGGGGCGTGGACGACATCGAGCTGAGATTAGGCGGCGGCCCTCCGGATTGTCGAGTGGAGGGTTCGATAGGTCAGGTTGACTTGCTTCGCCCTCTGCTTAAGCTGACGTAGATGATTCTGACTCCCGCCGAATTGGACAGTCTCGTGCAAGTCATTCACCGCTCCCCGCATCAGCTTTTGGGCATGCATCCGTTGGGCGACGGATCGGGAGTGGTGGTTCGAGCCTTTCTACCGTGGGCCGCCAAGGTGGAGGCATTTCCTTCTCGTGAGCCCAATCAACCCAAGATCGCGCTGAAGCGTGTCCATGAGGCGGGCGTTTTTGAGGGCGTGAACACGACAGCGAAACGAGTGTTTGCTTACGATCTGGTGATCACCGATGCGCAGGGCAATGAGCATCGCATGCGGGATGCCTATTCGTTTCTTCCCACTCTGGGAGAAACGGACCTTTATCTATTCGCTCAGGGCAATGAGCGACGCATCTACGACAAACTGGGTTCGCATCTGCGGGTCATTGATGGGGTTGCTGGGACCAGTTTCGCAGTTTGGGCTCCCAACGCGCAGCGGGTGAGCGTGGTTGGGGCATTCAATGGATGGGACGGGCGATGCCATGCCATGCGCCTGCTCGGAGCCTCCGGCATCTGGGAGATTTTCCTTCCCGGCGTGCAAGAAGGAGCGCTCTACAAATACGAGATACGCAACGCGCAGGGGCATATCGTAATCAAGACCGATCCCTACGCAGCGTTTTTTGAACCCGCGCCCAAGAATGCTTCGATCGTGTGGGATAACCAGAAGTTCAAATGGACGGACGGAGATTGGCTGCAGCGTCGCGCCAAGCAGGATATTCTGCGCTCTCCCATGAGTATCTATGAGCTGCACCTCGGCTCCTGGCGGAAGAAGAACGCGTTTGAGTCGCCTGGATACCGCGAACTCGCGGCTCCGCTTGCGGAGTATCTGAAGAAGATGGGCTTCACGCACGTCGAGCTGCTCCCCGTTTCTGAACACGCATTTTATCCGTCCTGGGGATATCAGGTCACCGGATTTTATTCACCGACCGGCCGTTATGGGACTCCCGAGGATTTTCAATTTTTCGTAAACACACTGCATGAAGCGGGAATTGGTGTCTTGATGGACTGGGTCCCGGCCCATTTTCCACGCGATGATTGGGCGCTGGCTCGTTTCGACGGCACCGCGCTCTATGAGCACGAAGACCCCCGCAAGGGAGCGCATCAGGATTGGGGAACCTTGATCTTCAATTTCGGCCGTCACGAGGTCCGGAACTTCCTCACCGCAAACGCACTGTTTTGGTGCGAGCGCTTTCATATCGATGGACTGCGAGTGGATGCGGTGGCCTCGATGCTCTACTTGGACTACTCCCGCAAGGCGGGGGAGTGGATTCCCAACGAGTTCGGGGGACGGGAGAATCTTGAGGCGGTCGAGTTCCTGAAGCATTTCAATCACGTGATTCATACCGAGCAGCCGGGTGTGATCACCATCGCCGAGGAGTCGACGGCATGGCCGCTGGTCTCCAAACCTCCTTACCTCGGCGGGCTTGGATTTTCACTCAAGTGGAACATGGGCTGGATGCATGACACGCTGAACTACTTCGCGCGCGATCCGGTCTACCGCAAGTATCACCAGAACGATCTCACGTTCGCGATGCTCTACCATTTCAATGAAAATTTCGTGCTACCCCTCTCTCACGACGAAGTGGTGCATGGCAAAGGATCGCTAAGTCGTCGCATGCCGGGGGATGATTGGCAGAAGTTCGCGAACCTCCGTACGTGGCTCGCCTACCAGTGGATGTTCCCTGG
>JAYTTC010000057.1:0-2752 GCA_043745255.1 Verrucomicrobiales bacterium | reverse complement strand
GTTCCGAGAACCTACTTTTGTCGGAACATCGCGGCCGCTGAAGTGGGCGGCGCTCTCACGCAGCGACCCATTCAGGCTTTCTCCAAGGATCCAGATCTCACAGGTTTTTCGCCACACCCCTCTAAAGTCGGCTGCGAATCACCTGACGAAGTTCCTCAAGGGAATCTCGCACCAGGGTGTCGGAGGGATCGAGGGCCAGAGATCTTACGGACGAGCGCTCGGCGTTTGCGGCATCTCCCAAGGAGGCGAATACAAACCCGAGATGTGCAAATGCACTGGCGTTGTCTGGATTGAGACGGACTGCGAGCTGGAGTTTTTGCTCCGATTCCTTCAAGCGAAGAATCCCAAGTGTTCTGCGTGCGCTCCAAAACGGGATTCAATGGAGGCCCTCCGATCCGCACCCACACGCCTGGTAACTTCATCGTCCGCAACCACGCGGTAGGCAATGGGAGCAACTACACTTTGGGTGGACACGACACCGTCGGCCCGATCGTCGTCGGAGACGGGACCATCAGCGGTCTCGCCGGAGGCGGCAGCCCGTGGGCGAACTTCCGTCAATAACCCTGAGGCTCACCAGGAAACCTCGTCATGAACCTAAAACATCTCGCGGCCACCGTGCTCGCCGCCGGTGTCTCAGTCGGGTCGCAGGCGACCTCCAATATCAGCCCGAGCCATAGCTTTGCTTACGGCGCGAATATCGGATGGATCAACTGGCATCCTTCCGTTGCCAATGGTGCGGTCGTGGGGCAGCTCTTCCTCTCGGGCCATCTCTGGTCGGCCAACTGCGGCTGGATCAGCCTGGGCTCGGGATCACCCGCCAACGGCTTCCGCTATCAGAATAACGGTGCCGCCGACTTGGGCGAATACCTTGCCGATACCGATCCCACCGACCCGTCCGATCAACTGCGGCTGACGCATATCGTCACCAATTCGGAAGGCGCAAAGGTCGGGCTGACCTGGACGAGTAAACTCTCCCGTTGCTATGTCATTCAGAAGAGCGAGAACCTTCTGAACGGGTCTTGGGCGGATAGCGCGAGTCCCGGTCTAGTCTCCCCGGACGTCGGTCCGACCACCTCGCGCGTTGTCGTGGCACCTCCGGCCGAGCGGCAGTTTTATCGCGTGCGATCGGTCGTGCCCGGAGCGGATTTCGGGCTGTAGCACAAGCAAGGACCGTCGTGTGAGGTCGCACGACGGTCCTTTTACGCAATGCCTCCACCCTCTCTTTCAGCCAATCTGTAGCGTGGGCCGTATCGGCCCATCCCCACTCTCGTCAGGAAATAATCTCGTTTGAATGCGCGGACGATGTTTAGCGTTATCTTGGTCGCATTCTGATCATGACGCGCTTTCTTTCATCGGTCGCCTCCGCCCTTTTCCTGGGCGGGTGGACTCTGTTCTTACAGGAGGCTGCTGCCGCGGACAAGATCCAGCCAACTCTGACAAAATCGGTTGATGATCCAGGGGGACGCTTTTTTGGAAAACCGCCCGACGAAGCCCGGACGCATCACTATTTCATCGCGGCGGAGAGCGAGACTTGGGACTACGCTCCGGCGGAGCGGGACATTGTCTGTGGCAAACCCTTCCCTCCGGAACTCCAACGGAATCACAAATCGAATAAGCTCCGCTACGTTCAATACACCGATCGAACGTTCCGCACGCGCGTGGCGGGGGTGGCTCGGCTGGGCATCCTTGGACCGGTGCTGCGCGGCGTGGTGGGCGATTACCTCGCGGTCACCTTCCAGAATCACACGACGCGGCTACTCTCGATGCACCCGCACGGGGTAAAATACGACAAAGACAGCGAGGGTGCCTATTACCAACCTCAGCCAGGACGGGGTGCCGCGATCGGTCCCGAAGCGACCTTCACCTATGTGTGGAAGCTGGATGAAGAGTCGGGTCCCCTGCCGGGAGAACCGAGTTCGAAAGGATGGCTTTATCACAGTCATGTGGCGGGGGACGAAGAGGTGAACCTGGGTCTGATGGGCTTCATCGTCGTCACCGATGCCAAACGCGCCCGCAAGGACGGCACTCCCATTGATGTGGATCGGGAGATGGCGGGGATGTTCACCATCTTTCACGAGGGGGAGGACGAGTCTGATGAGGACGACGCCGGCAATCACCCCCAGTCGTCGAGCGTTGCGTCCGGGCCGTCGCATCGAAGTTGGGCCCAGGAACACGAGCTGCGGGACGAGGAAGCGCGCCACGCTATCAACGGATACGTATTTGGGAACTTGCCTGGTTTGGAGATGAATCAGGGGGAACGCGTGCGCTGGTATTTGTTCGGGCTGGGATCGGAGGAGGACTTGCACACTGCACACTGGCATGGTGCGCGGGTGATCGAGGACGGCCGCCGCCGCACCGATGTTGTCGAGCTGATGCCGGCCTCGATGAAAGTGGCTGATATGGTGGCCGACAATCCTGGGCAGTGGTTGTTCCACTGCCATGTCTCAGACCACATGGCAGAAGGGATGTTCGCCCGGTTTGTGATTCATCCCAAGTCGGCTCCGAACGCTAGCCACGCTCTCAAGGACGCTTTTTTCGGAATGCCATGACGGTTCAGCCGAGTGGACCGCAGACAGCACACAAGAATAAGAGGGGGGATGGGGTGTGATTAAAAGCGGGTGAGAATGAATTCTCGCAGATTTGGTGAGATGCGGCGGGGATGGCGCGTGGGCGCACGCGGCCCCCTTGTCTTCTGTAGCGTCGTCCGTATCGGACGATCGGCGCGGGTGATAGAGCGGGCCTTCAGCCCTTA
>JAYTTC010000056.1:0-2754 GCA_043745255.1 Verrucomicrobiales bacterium | reverse complement strand
CTCGTTTTCTTTTTTGCGAATTCTGTGCCTCTTCGCGGCTAAAGCCGGTCCCTGCGGTGGTTGTCTTCTGTAGTGTGGGCCGTATCGGCCCATCCCCGTCCGGATCGTCCGGTACGGACGACACTACAGAAGACACCCACTTTGAATCACACCCTGAGCTGCCCTGCCTCTCCAGGTAGGGTTGACAGGCATCCGAGGTCTCGGCTTGATGGCATCATTCGCCATGAATGTCGCCACATGCTCCCTCCTTCTCCTCCTCGGTTGCCTCGGTCCGCTCTCTGCGCAGGATGTTCTCGCGGCGAACTGGCCACAGTTTCGGGGCGAGGGTGGGCTAGGAATCGCTGCAGGACAGGAACCCCCGGTTCACTTCGGAGCCACTTCAAACCTGCTGTGGAAAATCACCCTGCCCAGCGGAAACTCATCCCCCTGCATCTGGGGCGATAGGCTCTTTCTCACCTCCTTCGATAAAATAAAGCTGGAGACGCTCTGCCTGAGGCGAAGCACCGGCGATATTCTCTGGCGTCAGGCGGCACCTCCGACCGAGTTCGAGCACACTCATCGATTGGGCAATCCAGCCACGCCCACTCCCTGCACTGATGGAGTGCAGGTGTTTGTCTCCTTCGGCTCCTTCGGTTTGCTCGCCTATGACATGGACGGGGCACCGACTTGGAAACATCCACTCCCCACGCCTGCGGTGGAGTTCGGAACCTCGTCGTCTCCCATTCTGGCAGGAGATCTTTTAATTCTCATCTGCGATCAGGACGACCATTCGTATCTGCTCGCCGTTCACAAGAAGACGGGTGAAACCGCCTGGCGCGTGGAGCGACCTCAGTTTCGTCGCAGCTTCTCCAGCCCCTTCCTGTGGCGCCATCAAGGGCAGGAAGAGCTCGTGGTTCCCGGTTCGCTCTGGCTAAAATCGTATCGACCCACTGATGGCAAGGAGCTCTGGAGCTACACCGGAACCTCACGAGTGGCCAATTGCACTCCAGTGGCCGAGGACGACATTCTCGTCTACTCAAGCTGGAACCTTGGTGCCGATGCCGGAAGTCGAATCTCGATGCCCTCTGCGACGGAATTTTTTCCCGAGAACGACAAGAATGCAGACGGAAAACTCGCTTCCGCGGAAATTCCCGCCGGACCGGTGCGAGAACGCTTCTCCCAGATGGATGTGAATCGAGACGGCTTTGTCGTGCCCGAGGAATGGGAAATGATGCGGGACATGTTTGCCAAGGCGAACAACGCAGTAATCGCACTTAAGGCAGGTGCTAAAGGAAACGTCAGCGAAGGGCAGCTCGCCTGGAGCACCGGCCGGAGCCTGCCTTATGTCTCCTCTCCGCTAGCGTATCAGGGTCGTGTGTTCACCATGAAGAATGGCGGCCTCGCCTCGTGCTACGAGCTGCGCACCGGGAAGGTCTTCTATCAAGATGAGCGAGTCGGGACTGTGGGGGACTACTACTCCTCCGCAGTGGCGATTGGGAACAAAATCTATCTCGGTTCTCAGAGCGGCACGGTGCTCGTTCTCCAGGCAGGAGAAACCTTGCAAGTGCTCGCACGCAACGATCTTGGCGAACCGATTATGGCCACACCCGCAATCGCCGATGGCGTTCTATTCGTGCGCGCCGGAGAAACGCTATTCGCGCTGGGTCGACGATGACAACCCGAGGGGGATGTCTCACACAAAGTGATTTTTGTGACTCTGCCCGGTCGGTGACCCTCTGCGAGATCTGCGGATGAAGACCCCATCCTCCGGGTCAGGGAAATAATTCCATCAACGCGTCGGCGAAAAGCTTCATTCCGGAAGCGTCTGGGTGGTTGATCGAGTTCAGCATGACTGTGGTGTAGGGGATTCCTTGTCGCCAAAGTCTTCCATACCGCTTCGATCCTTCCGCGAGCGCCACTCCGTGATTCACCGCGAAGGCTCGAAGCCCTGCCACATAGGGACGAGGATCCTCATCGATGTCCCGCTCACGAGAAAGTCCCATCCAGTCAGGGCGCACGTAGTGCGGTGTCAGTATAATCCACTCGACACCAAGGGCCTTAAAATCAGCCAGAAGTTTGCCGTAGCGTTCCTCCACCTGCTGAGGATTAAGACCCGCGTCGTTCACAAATTCCGATACGATCAAGTCCGGCTTCACCGCCAGCACCTTCTCCTTATAGTTGTGAACACTCCCGGGAGGCTCCGCCAGATAGCTCGCAGTGTTCCTCCCACCCCAGGCTTCGCTCAGCATCTCAACGCGCACCTCGGGAAAACGTTGGCGAAGGCGGCCAGCGAACTGTTCCTGCCATCGATCTCGGGAGGGGTCAGGGAGGTAGCCTCCGTCGGTGACACTGTCGCCCCAGGCAAGAATAGTGATCGGCTGGTGCGTGCGGATTTTCGTCATCGTTTTAGGCAGGAGCTGTTCAGCAACCGATGGAGAGCTCTTTGCTGCCTCCGGATAGACCCCCTCCAACAGGGGGAAGAGATGTTCAGGGGCAAGTTTGGAGATCCGTCCCGGCAGCCAAATATTCGCCAGATGGCGGTCGCCCGCTTCGAGTTTTGGCACCTTGGGTGCAGCGGAGCGTGGCACGCCCGCGCGGACCCGCATGTGTCCGTCAGCGGTTAGAACGACGGCATCCAGTCGAAGCGGTGAATAGCGATAGCTGGCATACACCGACTGGCCTTCCTTGATGCCACTATTCTCGGTCCTCCCAAAGGTCCCCCAATCTAGATCCACCTCATAGTCCTTCCCGATTCGATAGAGCTCGGAGTTCGGC
>JAYTTC010000055.1:0-2754 GCA_043745255.1 Verrucomicrobiales bacterium | reverse complement strand
CGAGCGTGACAACATCGGCCTCCAACCCGTCAATGACCGCCCGCGCCTGACTGCCAGAACCTCCATGCGACTGCTTGATGGAGACCTTCGCTTCCGTGACCTTGGAATACTCGCCAATGAACTTGGCGTTGATTGCCTTCCAAAGTTCGCGTGTTGGATCGTAGGAGACATTGAGTAACTCGATGTTTCCTGTCTTGGGTGACTGTTCCCCGCTGCCCCCCGTCACGCTTCTCTCAACGCTTGAGGGGGAGCCACCGCAGCCGGTGGTCACCAACGCCAAAAGTACGGCAACTACAGAACTCCATCGGAAACCTGAAAACGTCCGCATGATCGACTTTCCTAGTGCTAGTTGGTTCAGAATCAATATAAACACGACAAGATGTGTGGTTATTAGTTCGCAAAAAAAATGGCACGCCGCCGATCACGTTGAACATCAAAGTGCAGCTTCCGGGTCGGCTTCTGCGGGACCGGAAAGCCTGACCGGACATCACTCCGACGCGATAGGCTGAGGTACCAAAATTAGATGCCAGCCCCTCCGACGAAGACTTCTGAAAACACCTCGTCCCGACGGACTGGCTCACCTCGCAATGCCAGTGCCAGCGTCGCTTGATCCATCAATTGAGCAGAGAAGTTACGGACATCCAGTAAAACTCGCCGAAAGCGGCAGGTCGCTTCTTGGCTGCAGGGTTCGTAACTGCTGACTGAAACACAGCCGATTGGTGCAATCAGCCCATCAAAATGCCGGACAACTTCCCCCATAGTGATCGCCTCGGGACGTTGCGCCAGAACAAATCCTCCATCTCGTCCCGCGATACTCTGCACCCAACCGCAAATCCGGAGTTCGATCATGATCTGTTCGAGAAACCGCCTTGGAATGTCGTTCTTCTCGGCTAATTCTCGAATAGAAATCGGTCCCTCACCGAACCGCTCGGCGAGGTTAAAGAGAGCACGCAACGCATAATCCGACTTCTTAGAGAGCTTCATCGGAATTCGAGCCCACATTTCTGAAGATATAACCACGACCAGTGTGGTCGTTTTTTATCGAAGGAGCAAACGGCTGTCAACAGAACCAAGAAAAGGACCAGAGACTTCCCACGAAGTTGTGTACGGACGAATCGCCGAAAGTCCTTTTAGGATAATGGCATGAGTTCTCCTAACCTTACCAACCCGCACTGTGAGTGGAGGAGTTGCGTTTTTCCTCAACAGCGGCAGTCAATCGCCTCGGGCATGAGCCGGAGGGAAACAGCAGAGATCGAGTAGAGTCACGCAGCGGCAGCAGCCAACGAGGACTACGAATCTGGCGCCGCGCGGCCCAGATCCCCCCCGTGTGAATGCGATCCTTGGGTTGGCACCTAAGGTTATCCACAACGGCCGCTTCGCGAATCTGCCGAAATGTGCAACTTCCAAAAGCGTGAAAGTGAGAGTCCATTGCGTGCTCTAGGAGTCCGACTCTTCCCTAAGGTCGGCAGGGTGGCAGGTTCAGTAGTGAGGCGAATGGCCTTGATTCCCCGAGCGAGCCGGTTTGGAACGGGGCCTTCCGATTGGTCAGACCCTGCCACCCCGTCGTAAAATCACGACCACATCTATATGAACGTGTGGCTGGGGGCGGCGTTTCGCCGCCCCCAGAGTTCATCGCGATGGTCTTGCAACTCGTCGCACGGCTGGGGGCGGGTGAAGCACCCGCCCCCAGCCACTCCTCCACCAATTGAGGGTCAGATTTACAGAATGTCGAGTGCGTGGAGTCTTCGGAACTCACCCTCGTCGCAACCGAAAGTGGCGTGTTCCGAAGACTCCACACACCCTATGGAACTACCAGTGGGAGAAGGCCAATGTCTCCGCCGCCCTCACCCCCGAGCAACAAGAACTCTTGAGCAAACGCGGCGTCCTCAGCCCCGACGAAATTCATCGCCTCGCCGCCAAAACCAAGAAGGTCATGACGGCCGAAGCAGAAGCCAAAGCCTCCTGTCACAGCGACTACGTCGATCCCGAAACCGCCCGCCAACTCCAAGAGAATCGCGGCGATCTGGTCGAGTTGACCGAGCCATAACGGAAGCCTCGTTCCCAAACTCCAGCTTAGGAACGTATTCGGCCACGCTCCCGATTGGCGTGGCGATTGGAGCGAGAACACAGAAACCGCGAAGCTGGAGCTTCAAAGCAGTGCGTTCCCAAGCCGGAGCTTGGGAACGAGAGCAAAATCCAAGCTCGCGCGGGCAAACGAGCCCTCCATGCTGCATCGCTATTTCTTCCAGCGGGCTGATCAGCGAAGCTCGCATCGACCAAGTTTGAAACTCACTCACCACGAAAGGAACACTCATGAGCCAACCATCGACCTTCTTGCGTCGAGACCCTGCGGATATGGTCCCCTGGGCTGAGACCTGTGGAGAAATTCGGTGCCTCGTCGTGGAACAGGACGGCGCGGCGGCCGAAGTGCATCAGGTGAAGATTCACGTCGCCAAGCTGCACTATCACGCCCACACGGATGAGTTCTACTACGTGATCGACGGCCAGGGGACGATGACACTCGACGGCACCGAGATCGAACTGCACAAGGGCGTGGTGGTCTACGTCCCGCGCGGCATCAAACACAAAGCAGTCGGCGACCTGACCGTGCTGACCGTCTGCATTCCGCGCGGCGTGTTCAACGACATTCATGAGGTGGAATGACGCCCGGAGGTCGAATCCTGTGTGGGGCTGTTCCGCCCTGACTGGACCACGCGGTGTTACCTACTGGAACTCAAACCACGGTACGATGGA
>JAYTTC010000054.1:0-2756 GCA_043745255.1 Verrucomicrobiales bacterium | reverse complement strand
AGATTCCGAAAGAGTTCAACACATTCACGCATGGTTACGCGGTCACATCCCAAGCCTCCCAAGGCAAGACCGTCGATCACGTTCTTCTCGTCGCCTCCTCCCGATCCTTCGGCGCTGTGAACCGCGAACAGTTTTACGTTTCTGTTTCTCGGGGCCGGGAACGCGTCCAGGTGTTCACCGATGACGCCGAGCTCCTGGCCCGCCGCGTCACTGCGGGCGGTGAGCGAAAAGCCGCTGTCGAGCTTCAGGCCCTCCGCGATGATCTCCAAAAGCTCGGGTTGGGTCGCAAGGAGATGGCAAAAATTTCAACGCCGTCGCGGTTCCGGACGGTCCGACCGATGCGCGTCACCCGGTTCACCCGGCTGGCTCCGGTGCAGCGGCTCGTTCAGGTCGTTGAGGAAGTCGCCCGCTGGATCGGCGAACGTTTTGGCATTGAGGCGAAGCAGGAGGTGGATCAGGTGAAGCAGGCCGAAGTTTCCAAACAGGTCGAGACGGTCCGCCGTCCTCGCACCGTCCGCGAAGTCATCGAGCAGCGCAACGCGGCCCGGAGTCACAGGCCTGGCATTGTCATCAAACCTCCCTCAGACACCGGCCGCTCCCGTGGCATCGGCGTGTAGTTCCACTTCAAAACCAAAAACACCCAAAACCATCATGAACGAGTTCAGATCCAGCCCCTGCATCGAGCTTTCCCACAAGCACTGCGCCTGCATCGAGTTTGTCCTGAGTGATCGGGACCGGCAGGGCTTTCACGCGAGCCAGCTTCTCCACTACAGACTCGGGACCAATGAAGATGAACGGGAGGGGGCTCCGCCGCAGAAGCTCGCGATCGCCTTCGCCACCGCCGACGTGACAGTGATCGGCTGGCGATTGGATCGCATCACCAGTCACCTCCGCGATGGCGACCTGCTCGCCCTTCGGGCCGTCCCTACCCGTTACGCAGATCTCGATCCCTCAACAGCTCACATCGCCAGGATTATAGTCGAGCCAATCAGGAAGGAGTGATCTCTGCAGCTTATTCAGAAAACGATAAGCCGGGAGGGGGGCAAGTCTCCTTCCCAACCCTCGTTCACTTTCGGCCCGTCCCATCCGCAAGGAAAATGGCCTGCAGCGTAGATTGGCTCAAGACGAGGGACAAAGAACATGGGAGGAATCACATCAGAGAACTCCGTTTCCATGCAAATCATCAATACGTCCCAGGAGACCGCGCCTTGCAAATCAGGCTTCAATCGAAGCCTCTTTGCCAGTGGTTCCACCGAGGTAGCAACTATGTCCGCGATGCCGCTTCGGAGTTCGGCTGCGATCTCATTCCACTCCTCAGAACGGTCATAGTTTTTCTGCCGCACTTCGCGCGCGATTCGATTCTTAACCTGTAGCTGTACAGAACTCCAGATATCGGAGGCGCATGATTCAACCGCGTTCTGCCACGTTGACACCGTTAGGTAGCCGTCTGCTGTCGGTTGGCCCACGTTCGTGAACCATGGCATGGAGCTCAGCTTCTGTAACATCTGCAGCGTTCTTGCATTCATGATTGGCACTTCCGCTAATACCCTGGAATTGGGTTCGGCACTTCCGGTAGGCGGCCGCCCTGGCCGTCAAAATATCCAAAGGCCCTTCGGGCTTCCTCCGCCAACTTTGCGAGCGGCTCAATATTCTCAGACGTTTCGCCGGCTGCCTCAAGGGCCTTCCTGAGTGCCGTGTCGTATTCGGCATTCTTCGGTGATTGGCCAAAGCGCGGACCGTTCTTCCGAAACTGACTCCAAAAGACTTCCAAGGAATCATGGAAGAGATGGTGAGCGCTTCCCTTCAAGTTGGTGCCTCCTTGAACCGCAGCTGCGACTCCCTCGTCATAGGGAATCTTAGGAAATGCTGCCGCCTGATTCAAGTGGTTGGCCTGCGCACCCGTTCTCTCAAGGGTTTTTGCGAGCTCCTTGTAAGTGCCAACTTTACTACCGAATCCCTTCAGCAGGTTTCCAATGGACTGCCAGGTCGCCCAACCAACGCCCCCCATTTTCGTCCCGGCTCGAAGGGCAACAGCCGCTCCACCTCCACCGAGAAATACGGTGTTTCCGGTGGAAGCCTCAAATAGGAGAACAGTCGCACGATTGATATAAGGGGCGGTTCGGTAAACTACGGTTGTTGCAAGGACACCCCAAGTGGCGACGGCAACCTGTACGTCCGCGAGCGTCATCTGTCCGCTCGGATCAGTGTTGTTCACACCGTCGTCGCGGCAGTATAAATATTTGTGGAGGGAGAGAGGATCAGACTGGTTGCCCTCGAAAGTATCCATCGTCGCGAACCTACCGATTCCCGGTTCGTAGTAACGTGCCCGGAGATAGTAACGCCCAAGATCCGGATCCCATTGCTCGCCGCAGAAAAGGAAATTGTTCGCCGTGGTGATGCTGGATGCGATCAGAGTGCCAAACGCGTCGAAGGTGTAAGTGTCGGTGATTGCACCTGCGGTTGACGCAAGAAACCTCACACTCCCGTGACCGTCGGTTCCGTAGAACGAAACCGTGGCACTCGGCATCTGGCGCTGACTGATCAACGCGAGTCCCGGCGTATAGACTTTTGCGAGGTTGGTGACTCCCCCCGACACGGTCAACTCCTCGATCACCTGCGCGTAGCCAGTTGGGTTCCGCGTGGAGACGAGGTAGATCGTGGTGACTCCGCCCGCCACCTTCCTGATCCGGTTCCCGTCGGCGTCATAGACGATCTGGACGCTCGGGCTTGAGGAGTTGGTCAACCGATTGGCCCAG
>JAYTTC010000053.1:0-2760 GCA_043745255.1 Verrucomicrobiales bacterium | reverse complement strand
AACCGCAGGGCATTCAACGGAGAGAGGCTCGAAGATCTCCCTTCCTGTCTTCTCAGGGGGAGCAAACCGTGCCCCGCAGTGTTCGCATTCCTTCCGATCCGACCCTAGCCAAAAGTTGGGGCGACACCTTCCCTGGAAGGCTCCAGGGTCCGGGCATGCAACTGCCCGCAAGCCGCATCGATGTCAGGACCGCGCGAACGGCGGAAATGGGCAACCACCTTTCGTGCCCGCAGCACGTTGGCGAATGCCTCGGAAGTCTCGTCGGAGGAGGCGTGGTATTCAATTCCGCGCAGACTCAATCCGGTTGGGTTGTAGCGCAGCAAATTGACGTGCATGCGCCGGGAGCCCAGTAACTCGGCGAGCAGCCGGGCGTGGTCGGTGGAGTCGTTCACCCCGGCGAGCAAGCAGTACTGCACCGTCACAGGACGACCCCGTCCTGCCTGAAAACGATCCGCCGCCGCGAGGATCTCCGCAATTGGAAAGCGTTTCCCCATGGGCAGCAATCGGGCGCGCGTGAGGTCGTCGGGAGCGTGCAGGGAAACCGCGAGATGAAGGTTGAGTCCGGTGGCGGTAAGCGCGTCAATGCCTGGCACGATGCCGACGGTGGAGACAGTGATCTGGCGCCATCCCAGCGCCCCGAGAGAATTGTCCGCCAATCGCCGCACCGCCTCGAGGACGGATTCAAGATTGAGCATGGGTTCGCCCATGCCCATGAAAACGAGGGTGTGCAGCTTGCGACCGGTCGCATGCGCTTCGCGACGGAGAGCCAGGAACTGTTCAACCATTTCTCCAGAGGTGAGATTGCGTTCGAATCCGGACTTGGTGGTGGCGCAAAAATCACAACCCATCGCGCACCCAACCTGCGAAGAGATGCAGCCAGCCGCGCGATCGGCGCGGAAGTCCGGCATCAACACCGACTCCACCGTGCGCCCGTCACCGAGGCGGAGAAGCAGCTTGGTGGTGCCATCGGACGCCGTCTGCCGCGCGGCCAGCGATGCGGTCTGCTTAGCGAACTCTGAACGCAGCCTCTCCATCAGTTCCTTGGGCAACCCGTGTGAGGCGGAGGATATAACGCTGCCGCCAGCATAGAACGTTCGCAGCACATGGGCAGCATGGCTCGGCTTGTAGCCCAAAGCCGCAAACCGTTGTCCGAGGCTGGCGATGTCAAAGTCAGCCAGCGCGACGGATCCGGCGGCGACCGGGAGTGGGTGCGTTGAGTTCATTCTAGTTTACGTCGGCAGATAAAAGACCGTCATCCCGTCCGGAATAGGATTCGGACGGGATGACGGTCTTACCAAAGAACGATCCTTCCTTCAGAAATCGTATGGTCCGGTCAATGATCTGTCGGTTCTTCATCAGATAGGGGTGAGTGGAATGGAGGGTCAAATGTTCGGTCATTCCGACCACCTTGGTGCGCTCGACAGAAACCTTTCCGTCATCCTTTCCCGGAATCATCAGGCTGTTGATCCAGTTGATGGATCTATCCCCTGCGATCACGCCGAGCTGAAAATCCACTGGACCCAATCGATTGGGGGTGGATTCCACATCAGTGCCGAGCTCCGCACCGGCCGGGCCATTCAACCAGCGGAACAGCCGCCAAGCCTTGAGAGCATCGACCACTTCGCTGCCCTGATTGGGTGGCCCAAGCATCACCACGCGACCGAGGCGGTCCTGCGGATGTCGTGTAAAGTAACTGCGAACCAGAATACCTCCCAGGGAATGCGTGACGAAATGAATTCTGGGGCAACTCTGAAGTTTGGGACTGCTGAGAGCTTGCCCGATGGCAAGATCCGCAAGACTCCGAATGTCCGCAGTCCGTGAGGCATAGCCGTCGTTTACCACCGCAAATCCAGCAGCAGACAATGCGCTCGCCATCTTCCGCATACTCCCGCTACCGCGGCAGAGACCGTGGAGTAAAATAACGCCGTAATTGGCAGGCATGCTGAAAGCTACTGTAAGCAGGGGAAGGACGAAGAGGAAGAGCCGCGTGAGGTTCTCGGTTCTCGCGGCCCTTGCTGATGCCTCTGCGTTTTTGCCGAGATCGCAAGATACTGCGCAACCGTCTCCTAATCCCCTGATCGATCCGTTCCAGGCTACTGCGGACTGGCAGTTCACTTTCGGTTGCTCTCCACGGTCACAGTACTACGCCGCAGTTACCTTCCGTCACAGGCCTGGTGAACATGGCCTGACGAGGACTTTCACTCCGCTGTGTTGGTGCGAATCGCCGTCGCACTAGCGTCGTCCGTATCGGATGATCGAATACGGGGAGGAGCATCGGGCGCGGTCTAGAAAAGACTCACTTCGCCATAAACTCGCAGGGCAAAGAAAAAGGCGCCGGGGTTTCCCCGGCGCCTTTCACGTGTTAACTCGACTGAGTTACTGTTTGATCAACCGGTAGTACCGGGGAGATCCAGCGCTCAGGGTCGCAGTGTAGGAACTCGGGCCGGCACCGGCTACCGAAGTCCAGTCTGCGGTGGGAGCCAGCTTGGTCGCGCTCTGCAGCGTGAATCCAGTCGTGGCGGTCCAGGAGATGAGCGCACCGGTGGTCCCAGACTTGACGATGGTCAGTTTCGGAGCAGTAGCCTCAACGACCGACACCACGGAGGGAATGCTCTGGTCGAGTTGCATGGCGAAAGCCGCATCGCTGCTCGTTGCCGAGCTCTGATGCAATTCCACCGCCAGCTGATTAACCCCTGCCACCAGATTGGTGATTGGCAACTTGATATTTTCCAACAGCACCGCGTTGTCCACCGACGGAGC
>JAYTTC010000052.1:0-10235 GCA_043745255.1 Verrucomicrobiales bacterium | reverse complement strand
TTCGCACTGCAAGCAGCCGGATACATCCCCGATCGCAAGCGCTCCGCACAGAGGTTCCCGCGCTGGGCGAGGCGGTCATTTTTCGCGCTGTGGGTTGTCGCGAGTGCCGTAACACAGGATACCATGGCCGTCGCGGCATCTTCGAGTGGATGGACGCGACTCAGGAAGTGCGGCGGTTGATTTTGAAAAACGCTTCCAGCGGTGAGATTCGGGAAGCCGCCCGGCGTCGCGGACTCAGAAGCCTCGGCGAGGATGGATGGCGTGTGGTGCGGGACGGTGTCACCACTCCAGAGGAGATCCTGCGCGTCACCAAGGACTCATCGCTGGGCGAAGCCGCCGAGGATGCTGCAGCGGAACTGGTGGCCTCTCAGGCAGCGGGCAAGGCCGGTGGATGATTCGATTTTGAGCTGGTATGGCTACCTTCCAATACAAAGCAATTCAGGGCGACGGCAAGATTGCCGAGGGGCAATTGGAGGCCGGCGGTCGCCAGGATGCCTTTAAGCAGATGGAGGGTCTTGGACTGCGTCCTATCAGTCTCGCGGAGCGCAACGGATCGAAGCCTTCTGCGAAACCGGCACCCAAGCCCGCGCGCACGGCTCCAGAGTTCACCGGGAGCGCGAAGGATTCCAAACCTGCTCCCGCGGAAGCGCCGACGCCCAAGTTATCGTTTGGAGGTGGAAAGATTTCCGCGCGGATTCTGGAGAACTTCACTCGGCTCCTCTCGAGTCTCCTCGCAGCCGGAGTTCCCTTGAGTCGCGCCCTGGTGATCCTTTGCAGGGAGGCAGCCACGCCGGTTGCCGCCGTTCAGTGGAAGAAAGTTCATGACTTGGTCATTGACGGTCTCCCCCTTGCGGATGCCATGGCTCGTTCGCCGGAGACCTTCCCGCGAGTTTATGTGGCAATGGTAGAAGCCGGTGAAACAGGTGGGTTCCTCGATGTGGTTCTGGCGCAGATCGCCGATTTCCAGGCCCGGGAAAAAGAGATGAGATCGAAGGTGATGACCGCGCTGCTCTATCCGACCATTCTGTTGGTTCTGGCGTTGGGCGTGCTGATTTTCCTGTTGGTGTTCTTCATCCCTCGATTCACCACTATCTTCGCCGGTTTTGGTGCCTCCCTGCCGTTGCTTACTCAGATGATCGTGAGCACCAGCGACGTGCTCCGCCATTACGGACTTTTCCTGCTGGCAGGTGTGGCGGTCGCGGGCTATCTCCTCAGGACTTGGGTGGTCTCGGAGGCGGGCAAGCGGACCTGGGAGGGGTTGATTCTGCGCCTGCCCGTCATCGGGCCGCTGGTGGCCCAGTTCGCGATGTCCCGTTTCTGCCGAATGCTTGGAACTCTGCTCGGAGCAGGAGTGCCGCTGATCAACGGTCTTAATGTGGCGCGCCGTTCCATCGGCAATCAGATCCTGGTCGACGCGGTCTCGAACTCCATCGAGCGAGTGAAAGAAGGGAAGCCGCTGGGGCCGAGTCTGGGGCAGTGCCGCACGCTCTTCGCCGGATCCGTGCTGGAGATGATCAGCGTGGCGGAGGAGAGTGGTCGACTGGACCACGAGCTCGTCCGGATCGCGAACGTGACCGAGGGAGATTTGGACCGCCAACTTAAGACTGCGGTGGCGATGGCCGAGCCGCTGATGCTGTTCTTGATCGCAGGATTCATCGGGACCATTTTCATTGGCATGGTCATCCCCATCTTCTCGTTGCAGGACCACATCAAATGATGCGAATTCAATTATGAAAACAAGATCCCTCACTCGAAACCGAAATCATTTCCTGCGCCAACGGGCCTTTACGCTCATCGAGCTCCTGCTGGTGCTGGTCATTCTAGGCATTCTTGCCGCCATCGTGGTGCCGAAGTTCGCCGGCCGCACCGAACAAGCGCGACTCACCGCTGCGCAGTCCCAGATTTCCACTTTCGGTACCGCCCTCGACGCGTTCGAGGTTGACATGGGCTACTACCCGAAGGGGAAGAGCGGGCTGAACGATCTGGTGGTGTCTCCCCGCGACGGCCAGAACTGGAAAGGGCCCTACATGAAGAACGACATCCCTCTCGATCCTTGGGGGAATGCCTATATCTATGAGTATCCCGGCAAGCGAAACGCGAAATCCTATGACTTAATGTCTATGGGCCCGGATGGACGGGCAGGAGGCGATGATGATATTTCCAACTGGCAACAAGGCAATTCGCAGAAGCACTGAACTCCTCTCTGCGGGGTTTACGCTGATCGAACTTATCCTCGTCATGGCGATGCTCCTCATTGTGCTCTCGCTGACGGCACCCTCGCTCGCGGTTTTTTTTCGCGGTCGCGCGCTCGACTCCGAGGCCCGTCGGTTTATGACGCTGACGCACTATGGCCAGAGTCGCGCGGTCTCTGAAGGCGTGCCGATGCTGCTCTGGGTCAACTCGCAGCAAGGACGATACGGTTTGGAGGCGGAGTTCACCGCCGCCGGGTTTGACGGTAAATCGGTGGAGTATCCTTTGGCGGAGGATCTGTCGATCGAAGTGGAGCTATCGCCGGTGCGAAGTCTGGTGACGAGCCCTTTCGAGCAAACCTCAGCGATGGCCACCCGCAATCGAGCGCAGATCCGGTTTTCTCCCGACGGGTTCATCAGCGAGACCAGTCCTCGCAGCGTGCGTTTGCGGAACGTCCCCCGCAACGGAACTCCTGCAGCCAACAACGACAGCCTGTGGATCTCACAGAGTCGCAATCGGCTCAGCTATGAAATTCAAGCCAACTCATCCTCCAGCGTTCGCCGCTGATCGTCGTAGCCAGGGCTTCACCCTGGCCGAGGCCTTAGCCGCTCTGGCCTTCCTCGCTATCGTGATCCCGGTGGCAGTGCAGGGGCTGCGGGTTGCGAATCTGGCGGGAGTGGTGGCGGGACGAAAAGCACAGGCGGCACGGGTGGCAGACCGGGTCTTGAATGAGATGATCGTTACCAAACAGTGGCAGCAAGCGTCGGGAGGTGGTACGGCGTTCGACGGAGCACAAGAGTTTCGATGGCAGCTCCGCAACGAGACCTGGGAAAAAGACACGCTTCGGCTGCTGACAGTTCAAGTGAACTACCTGGTACAGGGTCAGGATTACGATGTGCGATTGAGCACCGTGGTGGATTCGTCGGTTCAACAATGAATTTTCAGCGCCCATTCTGCTCCCATCGTGGCTTCACGCTAATCGAGCTGCTGCTTTCCATCGTTATCTTCGCGGTGGTGCTGAGCGCGATCAACGGCGTGTTCTACGGAGCGATGCGTCTGCGAAACAAGACCAGCCAGATGCTGGAGCAAAGCCTTCCTAGGGAGTACGCAGTGTCCGTGCTTCGGCGCGATCTCTCCGGAATCGTCACTCCGGGAGGCCTCCTCTCCGGCAGCCTGCGCACGGGGGTTTCCACCATGGGCACAGCGCAGGAGGCGGGGTTCGAATTCTACGCCAATACGGGTCGGCTCGATCCCGTGATGCCATGGGGAGACGTGGAGAAGATCTCGTATGTCCTCCGCAATCCGACCAATCGGATGGACGGCCCCGGCAAGGATCTCATCCGACTTGCCAGTCGCAACCTACTTGCCTCCGTTCAGGATATCCCGGAGGAATCCTGGATTATGGGTGGGGTGAAGGGACTGGACTTCAGCTTTTACGATGGCGCTCAATGGCGTGCGTCCTGGGATTCCACCAGCGAGCAAACGGTGCTTCCTCAGGGAATCCGGGTTCAGATCTCGACCTATGCCGACGATGCGGAGGGGAATGGTCGACATTTAAACACCGTTTCCGATTCCCCCATTCAGATCGTCGTTCCGGTGCTCGTCACCTCGAGTACCAACCAAACCGAAGTGAGTGGAGGATCTCAATGAAGAGAATTCACTCCTTCTGCGTCCGACTCTGCACTCCGAGTTGCTTCAGCTGGACTCGTAGGGCTAACAGGGTTGTTGAGGGACAAGTCGGCTGGGATTCTTTGCCTCCTTTGGGAGGCGGAGTTTTGGTTGATGGCTCTGTTGGCCCTACTAGTCCCGTTGGAACAGCGAAAAGAGTCTCGGAACGGGGAGGCGCGTTGATCATCACCCTGTGGGTGGCCTTTGGGCTGGTCAGCTTAGCACTCTATTTCGGACATTCGATGTCGCTTGAGCTAAAGGCATCGGAGAATCGCGCTGCGGGGCTCGCGGCGGAGCAGGCGATCGAAGGGGGCGCACGATACGCCTTGTATCTTCTCTCCCATCTCGACAAGCCGGGGCTGCTGCCGGACGTGCAGACCTATTTGCGGTCGGAGGTGCGGGTTGGGAGAGCCTCGTTCTGGTTCCTGGGTCGCGACGCGAGCCAGAGCTCCTCCACCGAGCCCTTCTTCGGCCTTGCGGACGAGGCGGGCAAACTCAATCTCAACACGGCCACTCCCGAGATGCTGCAGGCTTTGCCCCGGATGACGGCCGAGTTTGCCGCAGCGATCAAGGACTGGCGGGATACCGACAGTGATGTCACCTCCAATGGAGCGGAGGAGGATGCCTATTCGCGTCTGAACCCTCCGTACAAATGCAAGAATGCCAACTTCGAGACGGTCGAGGAGTTGCGTCTGGTTTACGGAGCTACGTTGGAAATTCTCTATGGCGAGGACATCAACCGAAACGGCGTTCTCGACGTGAATGAGAACGACGGTGAGTCGTCGCCTCCGATCGATAACAAGGATGGAAAGTTGGACCCGGGCATCCTGGACTACGTGACAGTTTATTCCCAGGAACCGACCACCAACTCGGTCGGCACGACTCGGGTCGATGTGAGACAGGCACAGGCGCTGCAAGGCTTGGTGCGCACCAATTTTTCCGGAAAGCGGCTGCTCACCGCAGGGGTTCAGAACCCACTTCACTTCTACTCCCTGAACAAGGAGTCGCTGACGGCAGAGGAATTCGCACAGATAGAAGATTCGCTTCGGGGCCCCCGCTTGAACGGATTGGTGAACGTGAATACTGCGAGTGAGGCTGTGCTGGCCTGCATCCCGGGCATTGGCACTCAATACGCCAGTTCCCTGGTGGCCTATCGACGATCACACCCGGATCAGCAAAACTCGGTGGCCTGGGTTGCGAGCGTCCTGACCGATGCCAATGCCATTCAAACCGCCGGCGAATGGCTTACCGGCCGCAGCTTTCAATTTACGGCGGACATCGCTGCGGTGGGACAGCACTCGCGCGGATATCGGCGGATGCGGTTCATCCTCGATACCATGGCGGGCACGCCGCGGATTTTGTATCGCCAGGATGTCAGCTCGCTGGGTTGGGCTCTCGGGCGACAAGTGCAGCAGGACCTGCTGATCACCCAGACCACGCGATAAAGGACTTTGTGAGAAATAAACGCTTAAACTCTCTTCTGGGGCTGACCTTCGATGGGCGTCGATTGGAAGGAGTGGTGCTGCGCCGGACGAACGGCTCGGCGGAAATCGTGTCGACGATGGGGGTAACTCTTTCGCTGAACCCGCTCAGTCATGATCCGGATTTGGTAGGTCGCGAAATCAGGCAGCAGCTCGACGCGGCGGAGATTCGCGAGAGGCGCTGTGTGGTGTGTCTGCCACTCAACTGGACTCTGATCCTGCAAACCAAGCTTCCCGCCATTTCCGACGAGGATCTCGATGACTTTCTGCAACTGGAGGCCGAGCGAGGGCTTGCGTCGTCCCCCGAGTCACTGGTGATGGCGAAGTCTCTCTTCCAGGCTGGGAATGGCGATCGCTACGTGACTCAGTTCGGAGTTCCACGCGAGCAACTGCAGCGATTGGAAAGCGTGCTCCTGGCGGCGAAACTGATTCCGGTTATTTTTTCCCTGGGGCTTCCAGCGCTTCAGCTGCCCTCCGCCACGCCTTCCCGCGCGGTTGCGGCGATCTCCATTGGAGAGAATGGAATCGGACTGCAGATTATCAGCGGCGGCGGAGTGGTGGCGCTTCGGACCATCGATGGCGCGTTGGAAGTGGAGGGAGCCGAAAAGCGGATCAACTCAGCGGTGCTGGCCCGCGAAGTGCGAATCACCTTGGGACAGCTCCCCTCCGAGATCCGATCCGACATTCGCGTTCTTCGCTTGTTCGGCGTGGGGCCGCAGGTGGACGAGGCGGGAGTTGAGCTTGCGCCTCGATTGACCTCCCTGGGTTTGACCTTGGAGCGAGTGACCCGTTACACGCCTCGCGAGCTGGGAATCGGACTTCCGGTCGACGCTCCTGTGACTCCGGCTTTGAGCCTGGCGGCGAGGCATCTGGTAGGGCCAGCCACCCCGTTCGATTTTCTCCCGCCCAAGGTTAGCGCGTGGCAGAGATTCACCGCCAAGTATTCGGCGCGAAAGCTTCTTTACGCCGGCGGCGCCGGTCTGTTTGTCGCGCTCGTGGTGGGAGCGTTGTTCGCGGTTCAACAGGTGGAACTTTCCAAACTCAACTCCCAATGGACGCGCATTGCGCCGAGCGTGAATGAGCTCGAGACGCTGCAGGGCGAGATCAAGCAGTTCCGATCCTGGTACGACGATTCTTTCCGGAGTCTGAGCATTCTGCGCCAATTGAGTCAGGCGTTTCCAGAGGAAGGAACCGTGACCGCGAAGACCATCGAAATACGCGACACTGCCCCGGTGATTTGCACCGGCACCGCGAAGGACAGTCAGGCGCTTTACAAGGTGCTTGACCGCTTGAGGGCGGTGTCTGAGATCAGCGATCTCCAGTTGGATCAGGTGCGCGGAAATGCGCCGATGCAGTTTAGTTTCAATTTTCACTGGGGTGAACGGAGCCAACAATGAACCCACAAAACCGACAAAAAATTCTGATGATCCTAGCGGTGAGTATTGCCGCGCTTTGGCTGGGGGATCGCATGATTGCCACTCCGCTGATCCAGTCCTATAAGGAACGAACCACTCGGATCGCGGGCCTGAGGAAAACCGTGACCAAAGGCACTCAGATTGTCGCCCGAGAGAACATCATTCGAGATCGCTGGGATGGAATGCGCAGCAACACGCTTCCGAGCGAGGTGTCGGTCGCAGAAAGTCAGGTCCTGAAGGCTTTTGATCGATGGTCGCAGGAGAGCAAGATCAGCATCACCTCGATCAAGCCGCAGTGGAAACGGAATGCGGATGAATTTATGACGCTGGAGTGTCGAGTCGATGCCTCCGGAAGTCTCGCCAACGTCACTCGCTTTCTCTATGAAGTGGAGCGTGATCCGCTGGCCTTGAAAGTGGATGGTGTCGAGTTGAGCACTCGCGACAACACCGGCCAGCAACTGACCCTCGGGCTCCAGGTAAGCGGCCTGTTGATTACTCCGGTGGAACCATGAACATTTCCTCTATGTTGCGTCAATTCTCTCCCCATCCACTGCGTGCGACCTGCGCTCGCGTGCTGCTCTTGACCGCGCTCGCAGCGTTCGCTGAGTCAACGGGCTTGAGCGCGGAGGACACCCCTGTGTCGCCTGCTCCGGAGACCAATGCCTCCCCCGCAGGGGTTGTCGTCGATGCCTCGAAGGCCACTGCACCGTCGGTGACCTCTTCCACCAACGCAGTGGCCCGGAATAGTTACGAGGCATTCAAACTGGTGAACGATCGGAATATCTTCAACCCCAGCCGATCCGCCCGATCCGCCCGAGGAGACCGAGCTGAAGGGGAGCCTAAAAAAGTGAGCAAAGTGGAGACCGTCTCGCTGGTGGGAGTGATGAGCTACGCCAAGGGTGATCTGGCGTTTTTCGACGGATCGAGCTCGGACTATCGGAAGGTGATCAAGCCCAGCGATCGGCTCGGAAGCCATAGACTCTTGGAGATTGGCGCCAACTTTGTGCAGATGGTCACGGATGGGAAGACCAACCGCGTCGCCATCGGGGGCGGGCTGCGTCGCCAGGACGATGGAGTTTGGGAGGTGGTGGCGTCGGGAATAAAATCGACGGCAGACGCCTCGAGTGCACCGGGGCCGAATGAGGGTGGGGATGCAGTGAACGCCGCCGCCTCTAGCGGGGGTGAAACTGACCTTTTAAAGCGATTGATGCAGAAGCGAGAACAGGAGCTTAACAATGAAAAAAAATAATCAGCCCATGAAACGAGCCCATCAGACCGGCCTTGAACCGCGTGCACGGCCATTCTTCTTGCGATGGTCCGCCACCCTTGGGTTGGTGCTGGGACTGAGCTCGCTGACGCCAATTTCGGGTGCCGAGACGGCAGCGGAGCAACCGAAGAGCGATACGGTGCGGACCACTCTGTCGCCGCCCCCTACACGAACGGAAAAACCGGCGGATGCACCGCCAGAGACCTTGATCGAAAAGACCACGCCGGAGAGACCCCTCCGACTGAACTTTCGCGGTGCCTCGCTCGAGATGGTCCTGAACTACCTGAGCGAAGCGGCCGGATTTATCATCGTTTTGGATACCGAGTTGAAAGGAAAGGTGGATGTCTGGAGTAATCAGCCGGTCAGCCAGGAGGAGGCCCTTACCATCCTAAACGCCGCTCTCAGCAAGAACGGCTATGCGGCGATCCGCAATGAGCGCACCTTGACGATCGTGAGTAAGGAGGAGGCAAAAAAGAGGGACCTCCCGGTAAAAACGGGTGGCAATCCGCAGGACATTCCCAGGAACGAGGAGATGGTGACGCAGATCATCCCGGTTCGATTCGTGAATGCGACCCAGCTCACCAAGGATCTTCAGCCGCTGATGGCGGATCGAGCCACCATGACCGCTAACGAGAGCGGGAATGCGCTGGTCATCACGGATTCTCAAATCAACATTCGCCGCTTAGCGGAGATTGTTCGGGCCATCGACACCTCACTCTCGAGCATCTCCTCAGTTCGAGTGTTCGCGCTTCGCTATTCAGATGCGAAGGAGCTGGCCACGGTCATCAAAGAGCTTTTTCCAGCTCAGGACACCACGACGCGCAATGCCGGTGGGAACCAGGGACGTGGAGGCTTGGGTGGATTCCCAGGCGGGGGAGGTTTTCCTGGAGCAGGCGGTGCGGGCGGGGGTGCGGGTGCGGGTGCGGGTTCAAGCAGCCCTGCTAGCGGGCGGCCCGGGGCGTCGCGCGTAGTTGCCACGGCGGACGAGCGCAGCAATTCCCTGGTCGTCTCTGCTCCCGATGATGTCATGCCGACCATCGAGGAGATTGTTAAGAACGTGGACAATCCGGTCGAGGATGTCACCGAGCTTCGCGTGTTTCGTCTTAGAAACGCGGATCCTGTGGAAATGGCCTCGTTGCTGAGCGATCTCTTCCCCGACGAGACAAAGTCCAACGATGCCAGCCGAAGTCAGGTTCGGTTTGGGGGTGGCCCGTTTGGTGGATTTGGCGGAAATAACGCGAACGCAGCCGCAGGGAACTCGAGCGATCGAATGAAGAAGAAGGGTAAGGTCCTTGCGGTAGCCGATCAGCGCACGAGCTCGGTGGTGATCAGCGCTTCGCACGACATGATGGGACAGATTTCCCAGATGGTGGAGCAGTTGGATTCGAGCGCGGCGAAGAAACAGAAAGTTTTTGTTTACTCGCTCGAGAATGCCGACGTGCAGCAGGTGGAGCAGATTCTTCGCGGGATGTTCGAGCGAAATACCACTTCCTCGAGTCGCAACAATCAATCGCAAACGAGCGCACTCAGCACCCGAAGCGCTCAGGCGCAGAGCAGCAGTGTGGGAACCGGAAACTCGAGTGGTTCGGGCTTCGGCAACTCAGGCGGGACGGGCGGAGGCCGCAGTACTCCCTGATCCCTGCAGCCAGCGAATCCATACCATTAACTCTACGCAAATATGACCCTAAGACTATTTACCCTGCGGCGCTGCCTGGCAGGTTTCATCGCCTTGCTGCTCTGCGCGGCCTATCCAAGCCTGGCACAACAACGCCAACAAGGGGGCGGCGGCGGCGGCGGCGCAGGTGGCGGAGGTGGCGGAGGTGGGGGTGGCAATCGTGGCAACGCCGGAGGGGGCGGCGGGAATAGCGGCGCGTCGACCCGGACTTATTACAACAACGGGATGGTGGGAGAGGCGGTGATCTCCAGCGATCCGGAAACTCGGCGACTGATCGTGATCACCGATGATGAGACGAGCCAGTACATCAGTCAGGTGATCACCAACCTCGACCGCCCGAAACCCCAAGTGCTCATTAAGGTCGTATTTCTTGAGGTCACTCACAACGACGGCTCCGACATCGGCATTGAGGGCAGTTTGAGCAAGAAAATCGGCGGTTCCACCTTCGGCTCCATTTCCAATCTCTTCGGCCTCGCTCCGAATGCGACCGGAGGTTCACTTCCCGTTCCGCTGGGCGGAGGTCTCTATCAGGTGTTGGG
>JAYTTC010000051.1:0-10238 GCA_043745255.1 Verrucomicrobiales bacterium | reverse complement strand
CGCATCAAGCATCGCGGCGTGGTCTGCGACCGTTGCGGCGTCGAAGTGACGCTGGCGCGCGTGCGCCGCGAGCGCATGGGCCACATCGAACTGGCCGTACCGGTCTCGCACATCTGGTTCTTCAAGTGCATGCCGTCTCGCATCGGTCTGGTGCTCGACGTCACCGCGCGCAATCTCGAGCGCGTGATCTATTACGAGGATTACCTCGTCATCGATCCCGTTGGGACCCCGCTGAAGCTCCACCAGCTCCTGAGTGAACACGAGTATCGTGAGGCTCGCGAGACCTACGGCGCGGATTCCTTCGTCGCCAAAATGGGCGCCGAGGCAGTTCGTGACGCTCTCGCCCGAGTCGATCTGGCAGGCTCGATCGAGGCTCTGCAACAGGGGATGACCGAAACCAAGAGCAAGCAGATCCGCAAGAAAATCGCCAAACGCATCAAGCTTCTGCAGGCTTTCCTCGCGCACAAGGTCCGTCCGGAATGGATGATCCTCATCGTTCTGCCTGTCATCCCGCCCGATCTGCGTCCTCTTGTTCCGCTCGAAGGTGGACGATTCGCGACCTCTGACCTCAACGATCTCTATCGGCGAGTCATCAATCGAAATAACCGTCTCAAGAACCTGCTCCAGTTGAAGACCCCAGAGGTCATCATCCGGAATGAGAAGCGCATGCTTCAAGAAGCAGTCGACGCTCTATTCGATAACGGTCGCCACGGCCGCGCCGTCACCGGTGCGGGCAATCGCGCCCTCAAATCCCTCTCGGACATGCTCAAGGGCAAGAGCGGACGTTTCCGTCAGAACTTGCTCGGTAAACGCGTCGATTACTCGGGTCGTTCGGTCATCGTCATCGGACCTGAGCTTAAGCTCAATCAGTGCGGGTTGCCGAAGAAGATGGCTCTCGTCCTGTTCGAGCCGTTCATCATTCGCCGTCTCAAGGAGCTCGGCTATGTGCATACGGTCCGTTCCGCGAAGAAGATGATCGAGCGTCAGTCGCCCGAAGTCTGGGATATTCTTGAAGAGGTGACTCGTGGGCATCCTGTTCTCCTGAACCGCGCTCCCACTCTGCATCGTCTTTCAATCCAGGCATTCGAGCCCGTGCTCATCGAGGGCGAGGCGATTCGGATTCATCCGCTAGTCTGTACCGCTTACAACGCGGATTTCGACGGCGATCAGATGGCGGTTCACGTGCCGCTTTCCATCGAGGCTCAGCTGGAAGCTCGCCTGCTCATGATGGCCTCGCTGAACATCTTCAGCCCGTCGAGCGGCAAGCCCATCATGACGCCGACGCAGGACATTCCGCTCGGCTGCTACTACATCACCGCCGAGCCTCGCAAGCCGCGCAAGGATGGCGAACGCCACATGCTTTTTTCCGGAAAGACCGAAGTCATCTTCGCTCATATGGATGGAGCAATCGGCACGCATGAGCGAATCCGCATGGCGAATCCCGACCTCGGTCGCAAGACCGAGTTCGGCGACATGACTAAGCGGGTGATCGAGACGACCGTGGGTCGCGTGATCTTCTCGGAGATCTGGCCCGACGAGCTCGGCTTCCCGAACAAGGTGGTCAACAAATCCGCCCTGGGCGACGTCATCTGGCGCTGCTACAAGGTTTGCGGTCATGAGAAGACCGTCATCGCACTGGATAAGCTGAAGGAGTTCGGATTCCGTGAAGCGACCCGTGCCGGTATCTCCATCGGAATCGATGACATGATCATCCCGAAGGAGAAGAACCAGGAGATCGAGAACGCGCAGAAACAGATCACGAACGTCGAGAAGCAGTATCGACAAGGTCTGATCACCCCAGGTGAGCGCTACAATAAGATCATCGATATCTGGACTCACGCCACGGATCAGATCTCCAACGTGATGCTTCGCACACTCGAGAACAATCACGGCAAGCGGGAATACAACCCGGTGTTCTTGATGGTGGATTCCGGCGCTCGTGGTAATCGTCAGCAGGTTCGTCAGCTGGCCGGTGTACGCGGTCTGATGGCAAAGCCTTCCGGTGATATTATCGAGAAGCCGATTTTGTCGAACTTCCGCGAAGGTCTGACGGTGATGGAGTATTTCATCTCCACTCACGGCGCCCGTAAAGGTCTAGCCGACACGGCGCTCAAAACCGCGGACTCCGGTTACATGACTCGCAAGTTGGTCGACGTCGCTCAGGACGTCATCGTCACCATTAACGACTGCGGCACGAGCAGCGGCATCTGGGTACAGGCGATCTATGAAGGCGAAGACGAAGTCGTGAAGCTCAGCGAGCGACTGTTCGGGCGTTATTCCTGCGATGACATCATTGATCCGAGCAGCCCGAAGACCTTCTTGATTCGCGCGAACGAGGAGATGGACGAGATCAAGGCCAAAGCCATCGACACTGCAGGTGTTGAACGAGTGAAGATCCGTTCGGTGCTTACCTGCGAATCCAAGCAAGGCATCTGCATCGCTTGCTATGGTCGTAACCTCGCCACCGCGAGCCTGGTGAAGCGCGGCGAGGCCGTCGGGATCATCGCCGCTCAGTCTATCGGTGAGCCGGGAACCCAGCTCACGATGCGTACCTTCCACATCGGTGGTGCGGCCTCAGCGGCATTCAAACAGCCTCAGATCAAGCCGAAGCACGACGGAACGGTGAATTACATCGACCTGCGCACGGTGGAACTCGATGACGGTAATTGCGTCGTTCTGAACAAGAACGGCTCCATCGCCATCGTCAATGAAGCCGGTCGCGAACTCGAGACCCACAATCTGGTCATCGGGTCGGTCATCTCCGTCAAGAACGGCGGAGTGGTTAAGAAGGGCGAGCCGATCGTTCAATGGGATCCGTACAACGTTCCGATCATCTCGGAAAAGGCGGGTCGCATTAAGTTCTACGACATCATCGAGGGCGTGACGATGAAGCAGGAACTCGACGAAACCACGAGCCAAGAGGCCATGGTTATCATCGAGCACAAAGAAGATCTGCATCCACAGATCGCGATTCTCGACGAGGATGGCGAACCGCTGGCCAGCTATCCGATTCCGGCCGGGGCGCATGTTGTTATGAAGGAAGGCAGTCGTTCTGTCGCCGGTCAGGTGATGGCGAAGACCCCGCGCAAGACTTCGAAGACCAAGGACATCACCGGCGGTCTGCCGCGGGTGGCCGAGTTGTTCGAGGCTCGCCGTCCGAAGGACGCGTCCGAGATCTCCAAGATCGACGGTATCGCGGATTTCGGAGCCAGCGTTCGCGGTAAGCGCTGCATTCTGATCAAGGATCCGAACACGAGCGTGGAAGAGGAACATCTCATCCCGATCGGCAAGCACGTCATCGTCTTTAAGGGCGACTTTGTCCGCAAAGGACAGCAGCTCACTGAAGGTCCGATCGACCCGCATGAAATTTTGGACATCAACGGGCCCCAAGAGCTCCAAGAGCATTTGGTTAACGAAGTGCAGGAAGTGTATCGTCTCCAGGGTGTGACGATTAACGACAAGCACATCGAGATCATCGTCCGTCAGATGCTCCGCAAGGTCCGCATCACCGAGCCCGGTGACACCCAGTTCCTGTGGGGTGAGCAGATCGAGAAGGCATTCTTCGAGGAAGAGAACAGTCGGGTTGAGAAGATGGGTGGCAAGCCGGCCGAGGCTCAGCCCGTTCTGCTCGGCATTACCAAGGCTTCCTTGGAAACCGAAAGCTTCCTCAGCGCCGCGTCCTTCCAGGACACGACTCGCGTGTTGACCGAGGCAGCCACGACCTGCCGCATCGACTTCCTGCGCGGGTTCAAAGAAAATGTCATCATGGGTCACATCATTCCTGCCGGCTCCGGCTTCAACGATCACCGTGAGGTGAAGCTGAAACCCTTGGTCGCGCTGGAAGATCTGCCGCCGATCGAGGAGCCCGCACCGCCAGCCGATGCCGCTGCTCCCCACGAGCCGCAGGGTGTGCTCAGCTAAGTCTGATCGACCTTCATAAGGCAGCGCGGATTCCCCGCGCTGCCTTTTTCTCGTACCTTCACTGCGTGGTGACGCCTCGCGAGAGCGCCGCATCCTTTCCCCGTTCGGAGTGAGAGAAGCGTCAGGACAGAGGACGGCGAGCCGCGGTAAAAGCTCCTCCCCGGGTCGGAAACGGGCAGGGCCGGGTTTAGCCGCGAAAAGGCGCAAGAGACGCAAAAAAGACGGAGCCTCTGAACTCTCCCTGCGCTGTTTCAAATCACGGCGGTAGTTCTGTAGCGTGGGCCGTATCGGCCCATCCCCGTCCCACCTCTTCGAATCTGCCAGACTCCATTCTCACTCTCTTTTAATTGCACCAGATGAGAGGGGTGAGGAGAGAGGTTTAGCCGCAAAGACTCGCAAAACTCGCAAAAAACCAGAGCGACTTCGGGGCGATTTTAATACCCGAACTACTAGGTAACGCGGCCGGCGAGACCCATACGCGTTTTCCTGTTTCGTAGCGTCGTCCGTACCAGCCGATCGGGGCGGGGATAGACCGACCCATATCCTTGCCTTTCCAACACTCACACGCTCCGGCGAAGGAACCCGAAGCCGGGGGCTGCTTCATCACGTCGCGGGTTTAGCCGATGGGCCGATACGGCCCACTCTACAGAACTGCAATCCGGCTTCTGTAGTGTCGTTCGTATCGAACGATTCGGCCGGGGATGGGCCGATACGGCCCACGCTACAGAACTGCAATCCGTCTTCTGGGGTGTCGTTCGATATGAACCCTACAGAAGCAGGCATGACTAGAACCGACTCGGATCGTTCCACGATTGACTCCAGGGTGCTCTGCGAGCTCTAGAACTTCACGAAAGGTCATCCTCTGGTTTCCGCAAAAAAGCGGGCTGGAGTGAACTCCAGCCCGCTGCGACCGAGCCTCTTTGTCGGCTCGAGGATTGAGATGGCCTACTGACGCAGGCGGTAGTAGGTAGCCGCCCCGGTGCGCGCGAGGGTGAGCTTGAACAAGCCGGCGTCCTGGGTGGGAACCTCAGTCACGGCGGTCCAGACGGCACCCGCACTGAGAGTGGTGGCGGATTCCAGCACAAATCCCGTGGCCGAGCTCGGCCAAGAGAGCGTTACCTTGTCTGCAGCCTGCGACGCGATGCCCAGAGAGACGCCACCGATCGAGGCGTCCGGTCCAGCGGCGAAGCTCGCAGCCACCTGCGCTGGCTTCATGGCCCCTTCCCAAATGCGGAACTCGTCGAAGGAGCCAAGGAAGTAAGGATCGTTGAATTGTGAACGTCCGAGCCAGTCGTTGGAAGTGGATCCGAGATCCGCTGGAGTGATACTCACCAGCGTGTTCACTGCGATCAGCTTTCCATCCACGAACAAACGGCCGGTGTGCGCGCCCGCATGCGATACCCAGACCACATGCTTGAGTGCACCGGTGGGAAGCGGGGTAGCGGCCCACTCCACGATCTGCTCGCCGCCGCCGCCGCCGGTCAGCGTATAGGCACCGCGGAGGTTACCCGGGCCTGCCGGTTGCGAGAGGAAGAGGTAGGTGGTGCCGCCGGTGCTGGTGTCCTCACCTCCAGAGCTGTTCCCGAAGTCAAAGATCCGGGCCCATGGGCGGCTGCCGTCGTCCTGAACCCATGCCTCCAGGGTGATGCTGGTATAGGGAAGAATGAGGTCGTTCGGCAGGTTTACGTAACCGCTCGTTCCGTCGAGCTGCACCTTGCCGCCGCCGGTCTGAGCGGCGCCACCGACGAGATCGCCATTTGCTCCACCCACCGAGTCGGTGACCGCTGTGTCCTCAGTCGGGCCATTGAAGCTGTAACGGTTTCGGAGGATGGGAGCCTCAACGGGCAGAACGGTGAGTTTTGCGACGGTGCTCGACACTTTGTGCGCAGAGCCTTGAGCGAAGTTCGACACGATGCAGGAATAGGTCGTGCCAGAATCCGACGAGCTGGCCAGGAAGTGATAGAGACGATTGGTGGCATCGGCGATGGCACTCCCGTTGCGCTGCCACTGGAAGCTCAGCGGCGGCGATCCGGCGACGTCCACGCTGAAGTTGACATCGAACGAGTCGTAGACCGATAGGTCCGTCGGTTGGCCGACGATCGCGACCGGCGATTCACCATCGTTGATGGTGTTCGGGCCCGCTTGGAAGTTTCCGAGGACTTCGCTGGCGGTCAAGACGTGGTCATACATGCGGAACTCATCGAACTCTGCCTGTGCGTTTTGGTCCGCGAGCCAGTTCGAGCGTCCAAGCCAGACATTCACGTCGTTAATTTCGCTGAGCTGAGTCGGCACGGTCATGGAGGTGGCTTCCTTTCCGTTCTCATAAGCCGTCACCTTCCCTGCGACTTCATCCCAAGTCACCACGAAGTGAAGATCGGTGTTAAAGTGGTTCAAGCTGGAGACGTCGGAGGTCACCGTGCCACCACCACCCGGATCTTCGTTGCGGACCTCGAGCCGATGCGTGTTGACGTCAGCTCCCACCAAAGCGCTGTAGAACAGATAATCTGCGCCATTTCCTGAACCGCCAGGCCCAGTGATTTCGCCGCTGGTGGAGGATCCGAAGTCGAACAGGCGTGACCAGGTACGGGGCCCCGTGACTTTGACCCAGCCTTCGATCGATACCGCACCACTTCCCCCGTTGGCTGCGCCATTCGCGGAGAGAAGGCCATTGGGAAGATCGCCGTAGGCAGCAACATCCGGTCCGCCGCCGGGCAGGATCATTCGGCTGCCACTGAATTTCGCTCCGGAACCCTGAACGATTCCGTTCGCGGCCGCGATAGAGTCGACAAATTCAAGACCGGTTGCCTCCTCCACCGCTGATTCGCTAAAGGAGTAGCGGTGTGTGGGGGCGGCGGTGAGTTTGCCGGGTAGGAGCACCACCGGGAGCGGGTCAATGAACTGAGACTTCTCGGCATTGTAGTTGCTGGCGATCTGAGCGTCGGTCAGCACTCCATCATGAATGCGCATTTTTCCGATCGTCAGACTGCCACGGATGCCTCCTGTTGCAGTGACCCCGTCGCCGTCCAGCTGTGTGGCGAGGTTGATAGAGGTGGCTGCTGCGATGTTGATGATGCCGGCTCCGAGCACCTCGGTGTTGGAAAGCATGCCGTCCGAGTACACGCGGGTGGTGGTGCCGTCGTAGGTGTACACCAAGTGATGCCAGTGCTTGGCTTCGGGTGCGCCTCCTGCGTTGTTCCAGCCGATATCGGGGCCGCCCCAGTGACCGACCGCGCCATAGGAACCGTTGTTGCCATAGTTAAACGACATGTTGGATCCATCGGGCCCGCCGCGCTTGCCCCATGAAACCAAAGTTTCTTCTGACGCGATGGATGGATTGATAGCCCAAACCTCGATCGAGGCGCTTGCGTCCACGCCGGTCAGTCCGTCCGGCGTAGGAATCGGGACAGCACTGCCGTCCGCCAGCTTTAGATAGCTTTTGCCATCAAACTGAATTCCTTTGGTGCCACCCGCGAAGGCGATGACCGGAGCCACTGCGCCTGCGTCCACGAGTTGGAAGGAGCCGCCAGTTGCTCCGGTATTGGATAGGTCACTGAGAGTGCCTTCAGCGAGTTGCGTCGCGTCGATGTCGACGAACAAGGTGCCGGCAGTTTCGATCGCCGCGTGGACCGTGCAATGAAGCAGGCCGGCGGCTGCCAGCGCTACCGTCACGCACGGGAGAGACCCGTAGCGGCGGGAGAGGGGACAGGTTGATTTTGAACTCATAACGACTGGTATCAATAATCCGAGCTATGGATTGGTTTGGGAGTTTGCTGAGGTTGCGCCCCGATTCGGAGAAAACTTCGTCGACTTTTCACACGAATCGACGATTCCAAATGGGATGTAGAGCACGCATACACAGCGGATGGGAACACGCGTATGAGGCAACCATCTTTCGGTCGGAGTTACAAGCGATTGGTGAGAGCAATGAGGGATGAGGATCTGGCGGGAAGGCGCGCGCGATCCCCGTTTTGAGCCTTCGCGATATTGCGTCGCGGTGCATGGATCCAGTAGCCTCCCCAGATGCCCTTTCCTTTCATTCAGAAGGTCGTTGTTTTGGGCGGCGGCAGCGCGGGGTTGATGTCAGCGATCACTCTCAAGCGGAAGCTTCCCCAGCTGGAGGTGACGGTGGTGCGAAGTCCGGAGATTGGAGTGATCGGGGTAGGGGAGGGGACCACCGCTTCGTTTCCTCGGCACTTTTTCGAGTATCTCAAACTAAAGCCCCAGCCCTTCTACGAGCAGGCCGAGCCGACTTGGAAGCTGGGGATCAAGTTTCTCTGGGGGCCCAGGCCGGAATTTTACTACACCTTCGCTTATGAGTATCAGCACCGCTATCCGGAGCTGAGCCGGAACAACGGTTTTTACATCACTCCCGAGGTGCCGCATGCCGGTCCGGTCTCCACCTTCATGGCCGCTGATCGCGCCTTCGCCCGCCGTCCGGACGGAATGCCTCAGTTCCACAACCATCACGCCTTTCACATCGAAAACCTCAAGCTGGTGGGATGGCTCGAGCGGGTCTGTGGGGATTTCGGAGTCGTGGTGCGCGACGCCACAGTGACTGCTGAGCGCGGTCCACAGGGGGTGGCCGCCTTGGTTTTAGAGTCGGGAGAACGCATCACCGGGGATCTCTTTATCGACGCTTCCGGATTTCGTTCGGAGCTCCTGGGCAGGACCCTCGGAGTGCCGTTCAAGAGTTTCACCGATTCGTTGTTCTGCGACCGCGCGGTGATCGGCGGTTGGTCCCGCACCGATGAACCGATTCGCCCGTATACCGTAGCCGAGACGATGGATGCCGGATGGTGCTGGCAGATCGAGCATGAGACCTGGATCAATCGTGGGTATGTGTATTCGTCCTCGTTTCTGAGCGACGATGCCGCACTCGCCGAACTCATGCGTAAGAACCCGCGAATTTCCAATCAACCGCGCGTAGTCAGGTTTCGATCGGGACGTTACGAGCAGCTCTGGGTGGACAATGTTGTCGCCATAGGGAACTCCGTTGGCTTCGTCGAACCGTTGGAGGCGACGGCCCTGCAGGTCATCTGTGTCGAAGCCAGCACCCTCGCGGATTCTCTGATCGACAGCCAGTGTGCTCCCACTCCGACCTTGGTCCGCTTGTACAACCAGTTCAACACGCAGGCCTGGGACGACATCCGGGACTTCCTTGCAGTCCACTATCGATTCAATACTCGGCTCGACACTCCCTTCTGGCTCGAGTGTCGATCGGATACGCAACTCCATGGCGCGCAATTCCTGGTGGATTTCTATCGCGAGAATGGACCGAGTGTCGTTGCAGGATCTCAGCTCCTTCACTCCTCAAACTCGTTCGGAATGGATGGCTATCTCGCGATGTTGATCGGACAAGCCGTTCCGCACGACAAACCCTTCACTCCATCGCCCCAGGAAGCCAAACAATGGAGGGATCGATGCAATAGCTGGGAGCTGGAAGCGCGACGCGGCCTGGATGTGAAGCAATGCCTCCAGGCGATTCGCCGATCGGGAGTCAAATCGTGAAACGGAACGGTGGGGTGATGTGTTTTGATACGGCCGCAGGAGCTCTGATGCTGCTCTGCGTTGCTATCGGATCGAGCGCATGCCGACCCCCGGGTGCGAATTCCTCAACGGATTCGAATCTTGAAGCTCCGTGGATGGAGAACATCACCGATCGTTCCGGAGTTCGTTTCACTCACTTTGCCGGGACAAATTACTCCATGCCCGATCAGGTGGGTTCCGGAATTGTGCTGTTCGATTACGACCGCGATGGACACCTTGACCTGCTGTTGCTTCAAAACGCGGGTGCGGGTTCCGATCACCGCAATCAGCTCCTCCATCAGGAAAAGGATGGCGCCTTTCGCGATGCCTCCGCTGGCTCGGGACTGGATGTGGCGGGACGCTTCATGGGGGCCTGTGCGGGGGACGTGAATAACGATGGTTTTCCCGACGTGCTGGTCACGGAGTATGGCGCCGTGCGTCTCTTTCTGAATTTAGGTTCAGGACATTTTAAAGAGATGGCGCATGCTGCGGGGATAGACAATCCACAGTGGGCTGCGCCGGCCAGTTTCCTGGACTACGATCGCGACGGCTGGCTGGACGTGGTGGTGGGCAACTATCTAGACTTCGATCCGACCCAAAGCTGTCATGATTCACGGGGACAGCAGGATTTCTGTGCGCCGAAGAACTTTGGTGAAACTCCCACCCGACTCTGGCGAAATCTGACTCGCGTGCGCGGCGCAGCCCCCCAATTTGAAGAGCGAACCGCTGCGGCCGGGTTATCGCGAAATCCAGGGGCGGCGATGGGCTTGGTGTGCGCCGATTTCGATGGC
>JAYTTC010000050.1:0-2769 GCA_043745255.1 Verrucomicrobiales bacterium | reverse complement strand
ACAAACGAACTCCTCAGCCGGACTCACGTCCGGTGGGGACAAGTCCGACAGGCTGCTAGCGTGTAGGGCGTAACCCCTGCAAAAGCGCTCGTTTTGCCTGCATCCCACCGCCTGACCCGAGCGAAGCTATTGAATAGGCGGGCTAGAGGGCCTCGGGCTTTTGCATCAGAGCGGAAATCCGAGCGAGCAGGCGCCCGGCGCCACCTCCGTCCAGCACACGATGATCGAAACTCAGAGTGAGGTTGGCTTCCATCACGGGAACGAACTGTTGTTTCGCTTCATCCCAGAAAGGCACGCGACGACCCGCTCCCATCCCCAGCACCAGTGTCTGTTCCGGAAGCGGAATGGGCGTTGCCCAGGTCAGACCGAAGGTCCCGAAATTGGTGACCGTGGCAATGGATTTCCCGGTGGCATCGGGGGGGAGACGACGTTGTCGCGCCAGCTCGACGAGCTCGTTATAACGACCGACTAATTCCATGAGGGGTCGTTTGTCCGCATCACGTAAGACAGGCACGAGCACACCGTCCTCCGCCTCGACCGCGAACCCCACATCAATACTGGTGGGATGCACAATGCGCGTTCCGACCAAGCGGCCGGCGGGGGCGCTATTCTCAGCGAGCGCGATCGCGAGCGCACGCAAGGCGTAGAGAGCAGGGCCCGGCTTGGGGTTACTTTGACGGCGATGAATGAGAAGAGGATCGATCAGCGTTGGGAGTGCGACCGTAGCCAGGGGGCGCGTCCAGCTTCGGCGCATCGCGTCCGCCACCGCCACTCGCATACTCGATGCCGGGCTGGTGCGATGCTCCTCGAGTCGGCTGATAAACTTCTCGAAATCTTCGATGGTCACTCGACCGGCCGCACCGCTACCCGCCACTCCGGCGAGGTCGGCTGCGTGGAGACCTAGCTCCACCATACGCGCCTTCAAGCGCGGGGACATATAACTGGCGCCGAGAACGTTGGCTGGAACTGGCAGACCCCTCACCGTGGGCTGCACCGGGCGACGCTCCGAGACTGCCTGGGTCTCTTGAGAGTCCGTCTGGCAAGGTGCTTCAACGCCGGGAGCATTGCCATTGATCTCCGACAACCCGAGTCGCTCGGCCACCTCCTCCGTCACATCGAGATAGCCGAGAATTGCCCCCACGGCATAGCTCTCGCCGACCTTGACGGTGACTCGCTGAACCTTGCCGGGGCATGGCGAAGCCACGCTCATGGTCGCCTTGTTGGTCTCCACCTCCATCACGTCCTGATCGGCGGCCACGGCATCGCCCGCGGCCACGAACAGGTTCACAACGGTGGCTTCGGCGATCGACTCGCCCAACTGCGGCATGATGATCGGAATTTGCGGCATAAGTTTAACGTGCACCGGGATCATGCTCAACCGATCCGTCGAGCTCCAGATCAAATCGCGCACGGTACAGTGGACGAGCGCCGGAAGCCTGAGTTGTTTTTAGAGGATCGGGAGGGTCCTTTAACTCTCCTATTGCTGGCGTTGACGGTGATTTTCGACTGGGAATTAGCCATACCTAGGTCATGGAGAATCGATCCCTCAGGGATGGGCCGATACGGCCCACGCTACAGTCCGGCTTCTGTAGCGTCGTTCGTATCGAACGATCCGGCGGGGGATGGGCCGATACGGCCCACACTACAGGCCGGCTTCTGTAGCGTCGTCCGTATCGGACGATCCGGCGGGGGATGGGCCGATACGGCCCACACTACAGGCCGGCTTCTGTAGTGTCGTCCGTACCGGACGATCCGGCGGGGATGAATACGATGGACCGACTGAAGTCAGGCAGCGACTTACTGAAGACCTAGCAGTCGCTGCAGAACTCAATCGAAACCATTCGTTCAGTCCAGAATAGTGTTGATCTGCGAACGTTCTTTCTGTCCTATGCCCATCGTCTACCTATGCCTTGGATGAACAATCATCGAGTGTCTCTACCCGCCTGGTTGGTTTGGGCGGTTTTGAGTTCTGTTTTCGCGCCTCTACCTGGACTAGCCAGTCCTGTTCCTTCTGAGGTTCCCATCTTCGACCTCTTCACCACGGACGGGAGCGTCCGAGCCACGGCAGAAAAAGGGGATGTTCTTTACGTGGGCGGCCGATTTGGAAATGTCCTGCGTGTGAGCGGGGGCGCGGCAATCGTAACGCCCGATCTGGGAGAGATGCCTCAAGTATCCATAGGGGTCGAGGGGACCGTGTCCTGTGCCCTCTCTGATGGGCATGGCGGATGGTTTATAGGAGGGGCGTTCACTCGTGTGAGAGGTGTTGCCCGAACGAACTTGGTCCACCTGATATCGGGCAACCAGGTCGACCCGACCTGGAGTCCGTCAGGTGAGGGTGGCTCGGTCAGGGCATTTGCGCGGTCTGGACACACTGTATGTCGGGGGTAATTTCGATCACGTTGGCGGGCAGCCCCGCACCAAATTGGCAGCTGTGTCGACTCTGACAGGCGCCCTGCTTCCCTGGTCTCCTGAGGTAACCGGTGTAAGCGTTGCCTCCCTCGCGGTGTCCGATGGAGTGGTCTACTTTGCTGGAACTTTTTCCGCCGTGAACAACACTTCGCGAGTGGGGCTTGCGGGTGTGCATGGCGTCACAGGCGAGCTCGCTGAGATCAGCGCAACTTTCGATGGAACGGTCACTACCCTTGCCCTTGCCTCGAACCGCTTATTCGTTGGAGGAGGGTTCCGACGGGTCAATGGTGCTTCGCACGCCTGCCTTGTTTCATTCTCTCTCCCATCGGGTGAACTTGAGACCTGGGATCCTCGTGTTAG
>JAYTTC010000049.1:0-2769 GCA_043745255.1 Verrucomicrobiales bacterium | reverse complement strand
AACCTCAAGAGACTGCACCGGATGGTGGGGACGGTCTGAAAAGCAAACGGAGCGGGATGAATTGAGGCAAAACAGACAGAATCTGACCCGTCGGACTGGGTTTCCCAAAAATCCGGCAGCCGGATTTTGGTTCTAGCAGGCCGACGCCCAGAAAACCCTGGAACCAAACATTTGCCCTGGCGGGCACCCTGGGGAACGACATTCTAAGTCCGAAGGCCTGCTAGGTTCAGGTGTCGGAGGTCAGGGGACTGCGTTCTACGGTGACTTGCGCGTTGTAGTCGGGTACGCCGCCCAGGGTGTCCACGATGCCGTGCTTCAGAATCACGTTTCCTTCCGGCCAATGCACTTGCAGGTTGCCCCGCGCGATCGGTGCCAGAAAAACCCGGCCTCCATAACTTCCGATTGCGTTCACCAGGGTGACCCGATCGCTTTGCACCAGCTGCAGCTGCGCCGCATCTTCCGGACTCATGAATACGGCATCTCTCGCGGCTCCTGTTAAAGGATCGATCTCGTCGTAGATGAGGGTATTGAACTGTTTTCCCCTCCGGGTGCTTACCACGAAGGTCGGACTCTGCGTTGAAGTTCGTCTGCCACCCTTCGGTTGACGCTGAAAATTGGGAGCCGCTTCGCGGGGTAAATCGACCCCTCGGAAATGTCCCTTGCCGTCGGCTGTTTGGAATGTTCCGCCGAAGCAAAGGTGGCGTCCGCCGTATTGAATCGCATCGCCGGTTTTCCGCAGTGTTTGGATCCCGTCGTAGATCGGAACGGCTTTCGCGATCTCTTCGCGAACGGCCGGACCGTTTTCGCAGCGCATGAGATGCGCCCGCTCCGGATAGGCTCGCATTGCGAGGTCTCGCAGGATCATCCACTCGGTCCGGGCTTCGCCGACCTGTCGCGGGATTTCAGGACTGAAAGCCACGCGACGCTCGGTGGTGGTCTCGATGCCGCCGCCTTCCTGTTCGTAGCGAGTCTTGGCTGGGAGGAGAATCACTTCCTCTGCCGCTTCGATAAACATCTGATCGGTGAGAATAATGTCCTGATGCACTCGCATCGGAACCTTGCGCATGGAGTCGGCCACGCGATCTGGCTCCGGAAGTGTGCGGAGGAAATTTCCCCCCAGACAGTAGAGAAGGTCGAGTTGTCCGTTTCCGCATCCTTCCACCATCTCCACCGCGTCCAGCCCCGGCTGATCGGAAATAGGGAATCCATAAAACGTCTCGAGCTGCTTCGCGGTCGCGGAGTTGATCGCAACGTTCCCCGGAAACGCAGTCGAGTAAGCGCCCATCTCCGCTCCACCTTGAACGCTGCTGTGCCCACGAATCGGCATCAGACCGTTGAGGTCGCGTCCGACATAGCCCCGCGCCAGACCCAGGTTTAAGACCATGGACACCGCGTCGCCTCCGTAGACGTGCTGGGTGATTCCCATGCTCCACACCAGAACCGCATTCTTCGCCTCATGCAACAAGGTGGCGAACTCCTCCATGTCGACTCTCGAGAGCCCGGCCTGTTTTTCCAGTAGGGCGAAATCGAGCGATTCCACCCGCGCTTTCAGCTCGGGCCAGTCTGCTGTGTGCTGTTGAATGAAAGTCTCGTTGATCCCGCCTCTGGCGAGCAGTGCTTTGAGCGTTCCGTAAAGAAAGGCGATGTCTCCGCCCTGCGACACGGGGAACCACCAGTCGGCAATGTTGGTTCCAAACAGCGCGCTGCCTGCGGAGGAGGGAACCCAGTAGCGCTGCATCCCGGGTTCCAGATAGGGGTTTACCAGCACCACGCGCGTTCCGAGTTTCTTGGCCTCGTGAAGATATTTGGTGGTGACCGGTTGGTCGTTTGCGGGATTGGATCCGAAGAAGATGATCAAATCCGTGCCATACCAATCCTTGTAGCTGCAGGTGCTGGCACCGACGCCGAGGGCATACTTCATCGCGCTGCCGCTGGGCGAGTGGCAGAGGCGGGCGGCGTTGTCGATATTGTTAGTGCCTAGAAAGCGCGCGGCTTTTTGCGCGACGTAGTACACCTCATTGGTGACGCCGCGCGACGTCACGAAAAACGCGATTCGACTGGGATCCGACTTCCGAATTCGAGCGGCAATTCGCTCCAGGGCGTCGTCCCAGCTGATTCGACGGAATCCTTTTGCGTTCCGTTCGCGCACCATGGGGTAGGGGATTCGTCCCAGCTCGCGGAGTTGCGCGTTGTCCAAGGAGCGAAGTGGATCCAGATCCTCCAGGAGACTGGTATCCAACGCCGGCATGGTATTCAGCCGAAGCAGATTCAGTCGGGTCATGCACAGATGAGTGCCTTTGATCGTCCAGTCATGAAATCCGGCGACCCCCAGGGCGCATCCATCGCATACGCCGCGGCTCAGAACTTTCCAGGCATAGCCGAGATTGTCTCGGTTGCGCCAGAGGATGCAGAGCATGTCGCGGAAGTGCTTGGGCTTGGTCTGCCCAAGACCGAATGGAATCGCAGCCTTCATTCGATCGCGCCACGAAATAAGAATTTTTCGACTCATGATCTCAATCTATCGGTTCGACAGAACCAACAGTGCCGTGGGCTTCGAGCGAGTGCCAGTGCGGATTGATGCGGAAGTCGCAAATCCAAAATGAGCCACAAGGAAAGCTGCTTGGCCCCCTATGAAGGCGGGCGCGGTTATCAGCCGATGGTGGCCCTGTGGTCGGAGGTCAATTTCGTTCCCGGTGAAGCGAACGAGAAAAAGGATTCCCGTCCCCTGCGCTACGTCGAAATGCTTTCGGGGGCGGGCACATGCCGAGC
>JAYTTC010000048.1:0-2770 GCA_043745255.1 Verrucomicrobiales bacterium | reverse complement strand
GAACAGATGATCCTAACCGCCGCCGCTTGATTTACAGTGGTTGCGCCACAGCGGTGCTATAGAAATATGGCCAAAGTCCAGGGGCCGATACGGCCCACACTACAGAACTACAGCTGGCGTGCCCTCGCACGGTTTTCCTCTTCTGTAGTGTCGTCCGTATCGGACGATCCGGGCGGGGATGGGCCGATACGGCCCACACTACAGAACTGCAGCTGACGTGCCCTCGCACGGTTTCCATCTTCTGTAGCGTCGTCCAGAGCCCCGTCTTTTTTGCGTCTCTTGCGCTTTTTCGCGGCTAAGCCGGGCCCTGCCCGTTTCCGATCGGGGGAGGAGCTTTTACTGTGGAGTGCGCGGAGGACGCGGAGGGGAGAGCGAACAGGCTCCGAGAACCTACTTCTGTCGGGACATCGCGGCCGCTGAAGTGGGCCGCGCTCTCACGCAGCGACCCATTCAGGCTTTCGCCAGGGATCCGGATCTCACCGACTTTTAATGGCACCCAGATCGGCCGACACGGACGAAGTCACAGATTTCGAAGGGACCCGCGAGCCCCGGAGATTAGTTCAACGCGACGCTCTTAGCGTTCGCGACCATCCGACGTGCAATAAACTCCCGCACCTTCGGGATCTGCGCCACTTTCAGGAGTTTCACTCCCTGCTCCGCACCCAAACCCACGACCGGCTCGGCGGCATACCAGTAGAGAAACGGAAGATTGTGGTCCGCCGCATCCTCACCGTGCGTGAGTAGAGCGGCAATAATTTCCATTCGACGGTCTGGGACGACTCGTGAAAGGCCTGAGGCAAGGTAGAGCCGAACCACCGGCGAAGGATCCTTTTTCGCTAGGACAGCCATCTCTGCGAGGAGCGCGTCCGTGGGCTGTTTGCCCTCGAGGAGCAGCTGAATCGTCCACGCGCGCACGTATTCCTGAGGGCTCTTAAGAAGCTTCATACCGAGCTCAGAAGTCAATCCACCGACTGCGTGGAGCGTCCAGAGTAAACGAAGCTGCCGTGTCTCCTCCGTCGGAGAGAGAAGGCCTACCGGGATGATCTCACGACTCGGCGCGCGATCGGGGTTTAAGAGTTGAACAATCCTGGCCTGCACTGCCGGATTTGCCCCGCGCTCCTGCAAAATGCGGCGGGCATGTCGGACTTGAAACTCATTGGGATGGAGTTGCAGGAGAACCAACTCATCGTCCGTGAGCTTCTGAAGGTCCACCTTCGTGACGGTGGGATTGCCGTAGATGATTTTGAAGATGCGACCATTCGATCGATCGTGGCCATCGTCGCGGTTATGATGACATTGATTGGCATCGTACCAGTCGATCGCATAGACCGCGCCGTCCTGATCCTCGAGCAGATTTAAAATCTGCGACCAGCTATCGTTGAAGTTCACAAAGTCCGCTCCGTGATGCGCCACATATCCCGAACCGCTGCGCTCCAGCACATCCATGTTCAGCCGCTGCCCATGGATATTGTTCATGAAGACTTTTCCACGATATTCCGCAGGCCAACTATTCCCCTGATAGACCAGAAGGCCGGCATGCGCGTGTCCGCCGCCTGCCACGTCAGATCGACCGTTCCCCGCGTGCGGCCCCTTGCTGCCAGCGTAGTGCAGATGATCGGCAATCGTCTCAATATCCGCGTAAGTGTAGGGATTGAAATGCTCGCCCCCCTGACGAGTGTATCGACCCCCTTGGATCATGTGAAAGAAGTGCGGAATCACGCAGGCTTCAATATGGCATTGGCCGTAGGCATCAAAGTCGACACCCCAGGGATTGCTACTGCCTTCAGAGAACAGCTCAAACTTCCGGGTGATCGGGTGGAAGCGAAACACCCCAGCGTTGAGCTTGGTGCGTTCGGAATCAGGTGCGCCAGGTTTGCCGACCTTGGAATGAGTGAAAACACCATGGCAGCCGTAGAGCCATCCATCGGGTCCCCAGGTGAAGGTGTTCAAGGTTTCATGCGTATCCTGGTAGGCCCATCCATCGAGAACTGTTTCCACCGGCCCGTCCGGCTTATCATCATGATCGCGATCCGGGATGAACTGCAGATAGGGAGCGGCACCGATCCAGACGCCACCAAAACCCACCGCGAGCCCGCTCACCAGGTTCAGATTCTCGGCGAAGACCGTTCTCTTGTCGAAGCGGTGATCCCCGTCAGTATCCTCGAATATAAGAATGCGATCCTTCCCCTGCCCTTCTGGCGCCCGCCGGGGATAGGTATAACCCTCGGCCACCCAGACTCGACCGCGATCATCCAAAGCAAAAGCGATCGGCTGCTTCACATCAGGCTCGCCCGCGAAGAGCTTCACACTGAATCCGGCCGGTGCGGTGGCTTCCTTGGCCGCCGCATCGGGGGACAAGCCTGCGAACTTCACCGCATCGGCGCTCAGCTCTGTCGCAGCGGCAAGAAGCGAGGGCGGTGCAGAGAACCCGCCGCCGAGGCAGGCGACCACGAGGGCGGTCCGTCGGAGCATCGAGAGAAAATCGGAGTGCTTCATAGGATGAGCCAATGGAACTCGCGGCCGTGCAGGAGATCAAGCAGCGGTTTTGGGAGATTGAGTCGCGCAGGCCGAATCGTCCGATACGGACGACGCTACAGAAGACAGGCTGCAGTTCTGTAGCGTGGGCCGTATCGGCCCATCCCCCAACTCGAATCTTCCGATACGGAGGACGTCGGGTGCAATTAAAAGTGGGTGAGATCTGGATCCTTGGAGAAAGCCTGAATGGGTCGCTGCGTGAGCGCGCCGCCCACTTCAGCGGCCGCGATGTCCC
>JAYTTC010000047.1:0-2773 GCA_043745255.1 Verrucomicrobiales bacterium | reverse complement strand
AGAAACAATAAAGGCGCAGTCACAGAGGCGGAGATTGCACAGCAAGAACGCAACACTGCCTTCATGCGGGATGTTCGCGAGAAACTAAAAGAACGTGCCAAAGGCATCACCGAGGCCCAGCGGCCAAAGGCTGTCATGCTCTCCGCCACCCCGTTCGCATGGCATTACAGCCTCGATTACGCGGAAGGATACCTATTCGACCATGGGCCGGAGCCAACATCGAAGGGCTACAACACGCCGAGCGCACGGGATCGCTTTTATGTGGAGAATTTCGGCTACCGGATGCGGTATGGGAAACTCACCCAGCCGGATGCCGCCGCCGCCACGGTAACGGGCACCCTCGAACGTCGTTTTGCGGAAAAGCTCATGAAGGAAGGGGCTATGTCAGGCCGCGCCTTGCAGGTGGATCAGGATTACAGCCGTCAATTCGTGCTCTCGGAAAGCGAACTTGGCACGAAGATTGACGAAATTCTCCATCACATCCAGACGAACCCGCGCTTTTCCGTCCTAAGAGAGTTCATCGGCCTTGGTGACTACCTCGCCCGCCGCTACTTGCTCGAAGGCTTGAAAGCGCGTGAATCCGTCGCACGGGTCAAGCAGCACCTCGATCTTGGCCGCAAGGTGGTTGTCTTCCATGACTACAAAAAAGGCGGATCAATGAACCCGCTTGCCGTCACCTTCAATCCCGGCGATTCCAAAATTGTCTTCAACCCTGAGACTGGCAAAAACGAGGAAATCAATCTGGCATCACGTCTCGATGAATTGAAAAAAGCAGTCGGTCACTACGACGCCACCAAGAAGGAACTCGATGGGTTACTCTCGCCTCTCGACGTGTATGCGCGGGCATTCCCCGAAGCTGGAATCTTCAACGGAAGCGTTCCCAAAGGGCAACGGCGGGCCATCATCGACAAGTTCAACAAAAGCGGAAGCTCTACGAACATCCTGCTTGTCCAACGGGCCAGCGGCAAAGAAGGGATTTCCCTCCACGACCGGGACGGCAAGCATCAGCGGGTGTTTATCGACATCGGCCTAGCCAATCGTCCAACCGACGCCATCCAAGGCGAGGGCCGCATCTACCGCCACGGCGTCCGCAGCAATGCCATTGTCGAATACCTCACCACTGGAACCAATTTCGAGCGGTGGACATTCGCGCAAACCATCGCCCAGCGTTCCAGCACGGCAGAAAACCTCGCCATGGGAGAGCGGGCGCGGGCATTGCTCCAATCTTTCGCCAGCGGTTACAACGAGGCAGAAGCCAGCACTCCAAGCAACGCGCAAGGCACGGGCGGCAAGGAAATCGACCGGCGCATTGACGAGGGGAACAGCTACAAAACAGCGATTGCGCTTTTCTACACCAACCAGAAGAAGACCAGCGGCAACAAAAGCGCGGAAGGCACAGACTATTTCGCCACTCCCGAGCCAGTTGGATTCAAGATGGTGGAATGGGCGGACATCCAGCCCGGTGAAAAGGTTCTTGAACCCAGCGGCGGACATGGAGCCATCGCCCGATTCTTCCCGGACAGCACCAACCGTCACGCCGTAGAGCCATCCAACGAACTCGCTGGACGCCTCGCGCTCAATGCCACCGATACCACGATCCACAACATGCGGTTTGAGGACTATCACATCGGCAACAAGTTCAACGCCGTGGTGATGAATCCGCCGTTTGGAACGGCTGGCAAGACCGCCATGGAGCATCTCACGAAAGCCCTTGGACACCTCAAAGAAGGCGGGCGCACCGTCGCGCTCATCCCGGTTGGTAGCTCGATGGAATCCCGCTTCGACAAGTGGTTCTACGGCGACGACGCAAAGGATTACCATCTGCGGGCGGAAATCAAACTGCCATCCAGCACGTTCAGCCGCGCCGGAACGTCGGTGAATACCCGCGTGCTGGTCATCGACAAGGTGACTCCCGCCAAGGATGGCACCGTGCCAGACATGGACACAAAACGGGCTGACCTGTCCGGCGTCAGCGACATCAACGAATTGTTCAAGGAATTGGAGTTCGTTTCCGTGCCGCCGCGCCCCGAAGTCGCGCAAGGAGCTGAACCTGAATCGCCGGAAGCCGTCCAAAACCCCGCAGCCGCACTCATGAACAATGGCCGCGCCGGGATGCTTCCCAAGTCTCCAACGTCCACCATCCCGACGCCGGAACGCGATAGCACTTGGAGTCCCGCAGAGTTCAACCACACCAAGACAGGCTCCCCGATCTTCGTCGCCAAGATCATGCGGAACCTCTCCCGCGAGGATTATGTCGCCGCTGCCGCGCAGGCAAAGTCGCTTGGCGGGCATTACTCGAATTACAAGGGATCAGGCGCGATTCCCGGTTTCCATTTCGACAGCGCGGAATCGCGGGACGAGTTCATTGGTGGCGGCGGATCAACGCTTCGCTCCTCGCCTTCCAGACCGGAAGAATCCCCCGACCTCGAAGAATCGCTCAAGTCCCCAGACGCCGCAGAGAAGCTCGCCGACGTAAAAGTCGGCACGATGAGCGCCCTTGGAGCGTATCGCACGCTGACGGCCAAGCGGGAGGCTGGGAAGGTGCTGTCCCCGAAGGAAGAGAATCAGTTGAGCGATGCAGAGGCGGCATTGCGGGATAGGTTGGACGGGGATAAGCATTCGCCTGAACGTCTTGACAGGAAACCCGATTTTTCGATTGGCAGACCCCACGAAATTTTCAATGATTTGCTCAAAGCGAGTCCAAGTTCTCACGAATACACCGATGAACCAACAAGTAATCCCAGAATCCAAGAAGCCCTCAACAGCGTCAGGT
>JAYTTC010000046.1:0-2774 GCA_043745255.1 Verrucomicrobiales bacterium | reverse complement strand
ATGACCGGCATAATCAACTTGAAACGGTCAAAAAGCTTCCTGCCTCTCTTTGTGCTAACAATGAACTTGAATATGATGAACAAAACCACAACCCCGATGACCGTAAGAAGGAAGTGGTCTTTGATGATGTCGGAAATTTTCAGGACGATCCGGGTGAATTCCGGAAGCTCCGCCCCGTTCAACATGCCAGCAAAGATCTCCTTGAACTTCGGGACTACGACAATCATGAGGAGGGCCATGATGCCTACGGCAACAGTCATGACCGCAGCGGGATAGAACATCGCGGCGATGACCTTGCCTTTGATGCGCTCAGCTTTCTCCTGGAACTCAGCCAGTCGCTTCAAAACAACTTCAAGCACGCCGCCCAATTCGCCGGCTTTTACCATGTTGATGTAGAGCCGGTTAAAAATCTTCGGATGTTGGGCCAAGGATTCGGAAAACGTGCTGCCGGCCTCAATGGATCCACCAAGCTCACCCAAAATCCGCTTCAGCGTCACATTCCGTTCCTGTTTTTGAAGAACACGGAGTCCGCGGAGGAGGGGCAATCCCGCTTCTACCAGAGTGGCCAGCTGTCGTGTGAAGGTGGCAAGCACCTTAGGTTTGACACCACTGCCAAGGCCAGGAATACGTAACTCCATGACTCCCATGCCCTTGCCCTTCTTTCCTTTGGCGCCCGCTTTTCTGGGGGCCGCTTTGTCCATCTCAACCACTTTTGTGGGGAAATAGCCCATCTCCTTGATCCGCGAGATCGCCTCGTTCTGGTTGGCGACGTCAAGGGTGCCCTTGGTCTCCTTACCCTTCTGATCCATCGCTACGTAGTTGAATTTGGGCATAACTTCTCCCGGTTAGGTATATTTGACGACTTCTTCTATGGTTGTATCACCGTCAAAGATGCCGCGCAAGCCGTCCTCACGAAGGGTCACCATCCCCAGTTCAACGGATTTTTGGCGGATCACAACCGTGGGAGCTCGTTCATTGATCAGGTTTCGGATTGGTTCCGTGACAACGAGAAGTTCGAATATGCCCTTCCGCCCCTTATAACCGGTGTCGTTGCAGTTGGAACAGCCGCGGCCGTAATAGAACGCCTTGTCCCCGATGTCATGGGGCGAAAGATTCAACTGGGACAACTGGGATTCGGTGGGCTCGAAAGGCGTCCGGCACTTCCTACAAACGGTTCGAACAAGGCGTTGGGCGAGGACTCCGAGAAGAGTAGATGAGATCAGGAACGGCTCGACACCCATGTCGACCAAACGCGTGACTGCACCAGGTGCGTCGTTCGTATGAAGGGTGCTCAGGACCAAATGGCCGGTGAGCGACGCCTGGATCGCGATCTGCGAGGTTTCGAGGTCGCGCATTTCCCCCAGCATGATGACATCCGGGTCTTGGCGAAGGAACGCGCGGAGCGCTTTGCCGAAGGTCATTCCTGCCGCCTCATTGACGGCCACCTGCATGATTCCTTCGATGTCAAACTCAACGGGGTCCTCGACGGTCAACACTTTGATGTCGATCGTGTTCACCCTGCGGAGGCATGAGTAAAGTGTCGTGGTTTTTCCACAGCCCGTCGGTCCGGTGACGACGAAGATGCCGTTCGGCTGCTCCACCGCCTCGGTGACGTAATCCAGGATCAGCTTGGGGAAACCAAGCGTCAGGAGATCTAGATTCACCGCGCTGCGATCAAGGACACGAAGCACGACCGATTCGCCGAACTGGGTGGGAAGAGTGGATACCCGGAGATCGATTTGTTTGCCTCCGATCGGAACGCTGATTCGGCCGTCCTGTGGTAGGCGCTTTTCGGAGATGTCCAGATTGGACATGACCTTGATTCGTGAAATGACCGGAAGCGCCAAATCCTTCGGCGGCGGGGCCATCTCGTAGAGGGCTCCATCGACGCGGTAACGGATCTTGAATTCGTCTTCAAACGGCTCGAAATGGATGTCCGACGCCCGATCCTGGACCGCCTGTTGCAGGACCAGGTTCACGAACTTGACGATGGGCGCCTCATTCAGAAGATCGTCAGCATCTGCCTCACCGGCGGCTATCTTTGCGGCTTCCTTCGCCAGCTTCGGGTCTTTTTTGATGTCCTGGATGGCTTCACGAACCGAGCCGGTCTCGGGGCCATACCGTTCCTCGATCACCTTGAGGATCTGGCGGGGATCGGCGACCACGGGAACCAAGTCCCGCTTGAGCGAGAAACCAAGCTCGTCCATGACCGAAGGGTTCAACGGCTGCGCCAGCGCGATCTGGAGAGTGGAGCCATATTCGGCGACGGGCACGACCTGGTGGAGGCGCGCGATGTTTCCCGGAACGGTCTTTAGCAGTTCGGGGGTGAACTGGACGCCGGACAGGTCGACCACCTCGGTCCCCAGCTGGTCGGCCATGAGTTGGAGCTGGGTGGCTGTGTCGACGAAGCCGAAGTTCACGAGCACTTCGCTGACCGGCTTGCCGGTCCGGCTGTGCTCGGACATGACTTCCTCGAACTGCATGTCATCAAGCAGGCCTTTCTCCTTGATCAGCTGCAGAAGCGGGTCGGACATCGTAATATCTCCAATGGGTTGTCAGCGTTGAATCACTGGGTTCAGGCGGCGGCGTCCATCTCTTGGAACTTCTGGATCATGGTCGTCGGGTCATACGACTTGGTGATGCAGTCCTCGCGCGAGATGAGACCTTTCTGGTATGTCTCCATCAGGTAGCCGTCCAGGGTCACCATGCCGTATTTGGCCCCGGTCTGGATGTCGGAGCCGATGCGGAACGTCTTGTTGTCGCGGATCAGCGCC
>JAYTTC010000045.1:0-2775 GCA_043745255.1 Verrucomicrobiales bacterium | reverse complement strand
ACAGCTGGCGTGCCTTCGCACGGTTTCCATCTTCTGTAGTGTCGTCCGTATCGGACGATCCGGCGGGGATGGGCCGATACGGCCCACACTACAGAACTGCCGCTGGCGTGCCTTCGCACGGTTTCCGTCTTCTGTAGTGTCGTCCGTATCGGACGATCCGGGCGGGGATGGGCCGATACGGCCCACGCTACAGAACTACAGCTGGCGTGCCCTCGCGCGATTTCCCTCTTCTGTAGTGTCGTCCGTATCGGACGATCCGGGCGGGGGGGATGGGCCGATACGGCCCACGCTACAGAACTGCAGCCCGGCTTCTGTAGCGTCGTCCAGAGCCCCGGTCTTTTTTGCGTCTCCTGCGCCTTTTCGCGGCTAAGCCCGGCCCGCCCGTTTCTGATCCTGGGAGGAGCGTTTACCGCGGAGTGCGCGGAGGGGAGGGGGAACCTGTTCCGAGAACCTACTTCTATCAGGACATCGCGGCCGCTGAAGTTGGTGGCGCTCTCACGCATCTACCCATTCACGCTTTCTCTAAGGATCCAGATCTCATCCACTTTTAATGGCACCAGCAATACGGTGGGGGAATGATTTGAACTCGGCTCGCTCAAAGATTAGTGTGGTGCTCCGATTCACGGACGACACTCGGTTTTTTCAATGCGCAATTTGCAAAAGCTGGCGAGATCTGATCGATGGAAGGATGTGTCCGGACTCGGAGCAAGCCTGTTCCGATGCCTGAGCCTGATCTTGCTCTGGAGCGGATCGTTTTGCTCCGCGGCGGAAGCAACCCATTACTTGAGCAGCTGGCCCCAATGGCGGGGGCCGCTCGCAAATGGGGTCGCACCGCTCGCCACGCCGCCCATCGAGTGGGGTGAGAACAAGAACGTGCGCTGGAAGGTGGCACTGCCGGGAAAGGGGCATTCCTCACCGATCGTGTTCGGCGATCGAGTCTTTCTGCTCGCGGCCGAACCCATCGGCGAGCCGCAAAAGCCGGTGCATGACTCCGCGCCTGGAGTACATGACAGCGTGCCGGTGACCCATCGGCACCAATACAGCGTGACGGCACTGAGCCGGAGCGATGGACGCGTGTTGTGGAAGAAAGTGGTTCGAGAGGAGTGGCCCCATGAGGGCGGGCATCAAACCGGGAGCCCTGCCTCTAATTCGCCGACCACAGAGGGTGAACTCCTCTACGCGTTCTTCGGGTCACGAGGACTTTACTGCCTCGATTTCGAAGGAGCCGTGAAGTGGCAGAAAGATCTGGGCAAAATGCTGACCTTGCATGCGCACGGCGAGGGCAGTTCGCCTGTCGTGTATCGCGACACCCTGATCGTGAATTGGGATCACGAAGGTCAGTCCTTCCTTTACGCCTTCAATAAGCGAACGGGTGAGCAATTCTGGAAGGTCTCGCGCGATGAAAAAACCTCCTGGTCGACGCCTCTTGTCGTGGAGCAGGACGGCAAGCCGCAAATCATCGTGTCTGCCACGAAGCGCGTGCGCGGCTACGATCTTTCAACCGGCACTCAACTCTGGGAATGCGCCGGGCTCACGGACAATGTCGTGTCCTCCCCCGTGCACCGCGACGGGATCGTCATCGCCGGCAATAGCTACTATTCACAAGCCATGGTGGCGATACGCCTCGCAGGAGCGCGTGGCGATATCACCGACACCTCCAATGTCGTATGGACGCTCCATCGATCGACGCCCTATGTGTCTTCGCCGCTCCTCTACGACGACACGCTTTACTTCCTCAGGCACAACCAGAATATCCTCTCCCGACTCGAACCTAGCACAGGTCATCCACGCGGTGAGCCCCTCCGGCTCGAAGGGATTCACGACTTCCTTTTCGCCTCGCCGGTGGGGGCGGCGGGACGGATCTACATCACCGCACGCGACGGAACCACGGTGGTTCTTCGTCATGACCTCAAGAACGCCACCCTGGCCGTGAATCATCTCGATGACTCCTTCAGCGCCTCCCCTGCGCTGGTAGACAAGGAGATTTATTTAAGAGGTGAAAGATTCCTCTACAGCATCGCCGAGAAGTGACGCTATCAGCCTGTCGGACTTACCCCCACCGGACGCGAGTCCGGTGATGAGTGTCGCTTGTGCTGAGCTATTCCGTGGGAACCGTCATGACAGGCTGCTAGGGCTTAAAATCCGGCTGCCGGATTTTAAGGAAACCCAATCGGACTCGTCCGACCCCGTCAATCTTGCCTGTTCGCAACCCTCTTCCTGTCGGCGTTACCCGTCTTGCGATGGCCTCTGCTCCGCCAGAGATGTTTCATGATGGCGCGCTTATTCGCTCCGTGGCTTCCGAGAAGTGCGTGCGTCAACTGGTGGACCACTCGCTCGCCGGATCAAAGATCCTCGTCAGGCGAGAATCTCCCTCACCACATTCCCTTCCACATCGGTAAGCCGGAAATCACGTCCGGAGTAGCGATAGGTCAGCTGCTCGTGATCCAGTCCCATGAGGCGCAGGATGGTGGCGTGGAGATCGTGCACGCTCACAGGATTCTCGACCGCCGCGAAGCCGAACTCATCCGTGCTGCCATAGACGGTGCCACCTTTGACCCCTCCGCCAGCCATCCAGATGCTGAATCCGTAGTGATTGTGGTCGCGGCCCAGCTTTGAGGTCGCTCCGTTCATCTCCACGGTGGGGGTTCGACCAAACTCACCGCCCCAGATCACCAGCGTGTCTTCCAGCATTCCTCGCTGCTTGAGATCGCTGAGCAGCGCGGAGATGGGTTGATCAATCTCGGCCGAGAGCTTGCGATGATTCTCTTCGATCTT
>JAYTTC010000044.1:0-2775 GCA_043745255.1 Verrucomicrobiales bacterium | reverse complement strand
TTTCCGGACTGCGATCTGTCGAGCGAGGTCGATTTCAGTGTCGCCCACTTTGATCTGGAGCGGCCCTCCCACCTTGCGCTCCTGACGCCGAAGCAACGCACGAATCCGCGCGAGCAGTTCTTCGGTGCGAAACGGCTTTACCAGATAGTCGTCCGCCCCGAGATCGAGCCCCTGCACTCGGTCCTCCCACTGACCTCGAGCTGTCAGCATGAGAATCGCCGAGCGGGAGCAGAGCCGCCGTAATTCAGCGCAGACCGCGAATCCGTCGAGCTTGGGCATCATCACATCGAGAATTACCAGTTCAGGTTTCTCCTCTATGGCTCTCACCAGCCCGGACTCGCCATCGCTGGACAGAATCACCCGAAACCCCGCACCGCGAAGACAGTCTTCCAGAGCGATGCGCATTGCGGTTTCATCCTCCACCACCAACACCCTGGGCCCCTGTGGTGTCTCCTGCCGATTCACAGTTCCCTCCCTGTCCCACCCTCAACGGAGTCGTCTGCCTGGAGCGGAAGGATGAGGGTAAATCGGCTCCCCTGCCCCGGCTCGCTTTCTAATCGAATGACTCCCCCATGGGCCTCGGCAATATGTTTGACCAGGCTGAGGCCGATGCCGATTCCCTCGGTCTCTCGCCGCAGCTCGGAGCCAAGACGATGGAATCGATCAAAAATCCTCGTCTTCTCGATCGCAGGAATCCCCGGACCTTGATCAGTCACCGAGAGCAGGATCTCCTTCGCACTGGCGGAAAGTTCCACTAAAACGGGAGGTCCGCCAGGCGGCGTGTGCTTGACCGCATTGTCGATCAGATTAATGAGCGCTTGTTGGATTGCACGACCGTCCACCGTCGCCTGCAGGTCGGCACGGGCACTATTGCGGAAGACGAGTTCGACGTTGCGGTGGGTGGTGGCGTGACGAAGCAGCTCGACGGTGGCCTCCACCAGCCTGGACAGCTGCGTCGGCTCACGCTCATACCGTTTGACGCCTCGATCGATGCGGGAGAAATCGAGTACGTTCTCGATGAGGGATCCCAGTCGACGGCATTCTTGGAGGATCAGTTGGAAATACTCGGCGCGTCGCTCTGTCGACGGTGGATTCGGACCCGCGAGGTTCTCGGTCATCAGGCTCACTGCGGCAATGGGAGCGCGAAGCTCATGCGAGACGCTCGCCACAAAATTGCTCTGTTCCTCGGCTAACTGTCGCTGCCGCTGGAATGCACGCCATGCCGCGAACAATCCCGCAAGAGCCGCAGCCGTCGCCGCCAGGACGATGGCTCCCATTCGAAGCGTGCGACGTCTCTGCGTTACGTAGAGCCCGTCAGGGTCGACGAGACGCGCTCCAACCTCGATCTGAAGTCCGATGTCCGGAGCCGAGGTCTTTCTCTGGGTAGAAGCCAGGAGTGCTTGGGCAACTTCGCCAGACGAGACTTCGCGTCCAAAAATCCTTTGTCCAACCAACCTCACGTCAACTCTGGAGTAGCTTGCAACGCCTGGATGAAAATCCGGGACAATGTTCTCGGCGAGTTGGTCCACCGCAGACTTCGGCAGAAACCAGGTTGCGAAGTTGCCGTCAGAATTGAGGATGGTCCGTGCTAGGTAGCTCCGTTCTGAATTCGTCACCCAACTCGCTCCCAGCTCTGTGGATGTGATGGACGCTAGTCCGCGTGCCTGCTCTGAAAGCTCCCAGATCCGGCGCAACGCGGCACTCGATTGCTGTCGGGAGGGTGCGTTGCTCAGGCGGTTCTGCTGCTCCACGATTTCCACCATCCGGGCGCTGAGCAGCGAAGGACTCTTCAAGATAACCTGAACCAATCCTGCAAGAGACTTTGGATCCAGCGCGCGGCCGGCCCGCTCGAAAGCCAGGAGTTCCAAACCTGCGAGATTACTGACTGGAATCCCGGCTTCCGAAATCCCGGAGCTCCCCAGCAAGGGCAGCAACTCATCGGATGCACTCTGCCCTCGGAGTCTGGCCGCGGCAAAAGCGGCAAAGGGCAGCGCCTCAGCCGGTGCGACCTGTGCGAAGGCCTGCCATCGCTGCCTCTGGACCTCCACATCCGCAGTCACGCGCTCGGCCTGATGCGCCTCCGCGAGGGCTTCACGGGCTGAGAGTCCTAGAGATCCAAGCCAGGAGGGAGGAGAAGGAATCCCGGGCGAAGGACGCGGTTCGAGGAGGGCTCCCGCTGGAGTGCGCACCACGCGCAGGGTGAGAATCTGCTCGATCGGGTCTTGGGGATACCTCCGATGCCAGTGCTCAAGGGAATCGATGTCTGGACGATCCCGGGCTCCGGCAGCCCGCTGCTGAAGGTCTCCCCAGGCCACCTCGGTCGCTGCTGTGTGGTCCGTGAACAAAGTCACTAGGCGCTGTTCCAACTCGAAGGAGAGACGCTCGCACAACACAAGCGCTTCGTCCCGAGCCTTGAGCTCCACCTCGCGTCGGTCCCCGATCACGCCCGCCAACCCAAGTGCGGACAGGATTAATACCGGCAGCAAGATCGCCGCTGCCTGCCACGCGAACGAGGTGGCTCTCTGTCGGCCCTTGATGGTCATGATTTAGGCGATCGAGTCAGTCCGGGCCCACTTCCTGCAGCGCGACGCCGCAGGGAGTGGAGGAAGGGTAACTGCCCGCACCCAAGATGTCACTCTGCGTTGAGACTGGCATTCTGCGGCACGCCGGTTGTCATGGAATTGTCAGGATCGATCCACCCCTCAGCTCACAATGCTAGGGTTTAGCCGCGAAGAGGCGCAGAAATCGCAAAAAAGACTAGAGCACTCGAACAAG
>JAYTTC010000043.1:0-10315 GCA_043745255.1 Verrucomicrobiales bacterium | reverse complement strand
CCGAAACATTCACGGCCCCCACGCCCACGATCGTTCCAGACACGCTGCCCGCGCTTGAGCTCACGTTGACCCCCCCCTGTCCGATTACAGTCACGTTGACGTTTTGCTCTGCGCGAATGCTTAAATTGCCCTGCGCCACGACCAACCCCGTAATGTCTCCCGTTGCCTTCAGATCAACCCGGTTGCCAATGACGCCCGAGCCGCTGGCGAGAATGCTCCCCTTGTGCAGCACAGACCCGTCGGAATTGCGTGTCCCCGCGTTGAGGGTGATCCCTGCGTCTTTGTTCGCAGTCCCTCTCAGATCAATCTGAACGAAGCCACCCTCTCCGGCGAGGATGTCGCCCATAGGGGTCTCGACAGAGATATTTCCGAGTTGAGGGCTGGGCTGACGAGGGACATCGATTGGAAAACTGGTGGTCAGAATCCCGCTCCCTGGGATCGTCGCCTTAGCAAACAAAATCTCCCCGGTCACGGGATCCACGTACGGTTTTTCAACTACCACGAATCCGGTCCCTCCCTTGCCAGCGTCCACATCACCGGACTCTGAAACGACATGAATATTACCCCCATCGTAGCTGGCGATGCGCGAACCATTCACTTCCACATTACCGTGGGCCATCACTTCGATGTCCCCTCCCCAAAGCGAGACGATGCCTCGCGGGAGTCCGCTGTCACTCAGCAGTTCCTGCGAACCGACATTAATGATGCCCCCGCTCTTTAATTGGATGTCTCCGCCATATTTGGAGATGATCGTCGATGAAAGCATGTCGAAGTTACCCGTCAGGCTTATATCAATGTCCGCGCCACGGGTGGTAAACGGAACCTGACTCGACTTGACGATGCCGAGCGATTGAATGCCGTCTGACAAACCCAGATCCATACTCGCGGCCCGGATTCGGAGTGCCCCGGGGCCACTCACCGCGATCCCCGGCACGGGTACGACAGGGACGTCCTGACTGTCCCGGTAGAGCTGATCAATCACCGCAGGATCAACCAATGTGGCGGGGATCCGACCCAGCCCGGTCGGATCGGCAGGGTCAGGGATCTCGATGTTCTTCAACGAGTCGCGCTCCTCGGCCTGCATGATGCCCGCGAATCCCAATCGTTTCGTCGTCGCGTTGTAGGTCAGCCTTCCCTTCAGCTCAGATCCAAGCGTTGCAAAAGGTAAGAGGAAATCAAGGAGGGGGTCCGCCGACCCAGCAACCAAATCTACGAAGGTATAGAAGGTCCGATACTTGATCGCGCCTCCCACAGAAACCAGACTGACATCTGAATCCCTGATGTTTTTCACCTTGATGCTGCTGTTAAGGACGCTTCCTCCCACCTCCATGTGAAGAGGCTTTGGCAGTTGCAGCACGATCCCAGAAAGGGATCCGGCGACAGCGATCTCGGCGACGGTCTGATCGTTCAGATGGAGCATGTTGTCGCCCGAGTCCGAGGAGGTAAAATCAATGGGATCTCTCCATTCCCGTTTGTCCGAATCCGAAAGAACCAGGCGTCGAAGCAGCGAGGAATTGCCGCTAGCAAAATTTCCAAGAGCGGTCGTCTTAACGTTCAGGGTTCCCGAGGGGGATGGAAACAGAGTAATGTCCGAGCCCATCAAGATTCCGCCGGCCCCGGCTTCGAGGGTCAAGCTGGGTGGATAGATCACCGGGATCCCCAACCCTTTAGACGCTCGAGGGAGGGATCCGCCCGTGAGCGTTATTTGATTCCCGGCCTTCAGGGACACCGAGGCCGCGGAATCGTAGTCAAAATGGAAGTTGATCGGCGTGGTTCTGAGCGCGGGTTGATTGAACACGCCATTCGGATTTCTAACCTCCTGAAGTGAGATCGTATTGTCCGCTATCACCGACCAGGAGCCCTTTACCAAACTGAGAGCAAACTGCTTGCTCGAGGTTCCCGCATTGCCCTTGGCGTGGATCAAGCCGGTCCCGTTGCGAAGGACATAGTGACCCGTCACATTTCCTCCGGCCTCGATGGTAACGTTTCCTTGCTCGGCTCCGAAGGCCCCGGTGCCAGCTTCACTAGTGACGCCGATACCGGAGCCAGGCGGTAGGAAAGAGACGACGTCCTTGCCCGCTGAAATTGAAACATCCCCGCCGGCCAAGGTGCTAATACCACCCAGATTCGCGTTCGCAGAGTAACCGACTCCGAATTGGGAGAAATCGAAGCCATTCGGGTTGGAACCTGTGTTCACGTTACCTGCCAGCGCGTTCACCACGATCCCGCCCCCGTCGCGAGTTCGGATGGCACCGCCCCCCACGGTGACTCCATTTCCCGCCGACACACTGATGGAGCCTTTGGCCGTCTCAATCAGAGCGTCGCCAGCCAGAGTCACATTGCCGACTCCACGGATAGGCTCCTGACCTCCTCCAAAGTTCGCCCCGGCCGTCAGCGAGACAGACCAATTCTCTCCGCCTCGAATGGCCGACCCCGACTCCAATTTGATGTCGGCGCCTGCGCGAAGCGTGAGGCGGCTTGAGGGCTCATCCTTGCCGGTGCTCTCATCCAGCCTCCAGTCGGTACCGCTCTTCAGCGTGATTTGATGGGTCGCTTCCAACGTAATGCTCGAGAACCCCGCGAAGGCCGTGTTCACGTTCAGATTCAGAGTCCCGGGAGGATCCCCGGCGCTCACCGTATCGCCAGAGACGCTGTCCGACCCACCGGTGGAGAGATTGATATCCGCGGGATCGAGGAGGAGATCCCCCGATCTCCAGCCCGGCTGCGCACTCGCGTCCAAATGCGAGTGGATGTGATCCATGAGCGGTGCAGAGAGTTCGACCTTACCGCCGTGTCCGCCAGATTCGCCGCCTGAAGCACTGACGAAGGAGCCCGTCTCGTCTTTGTAGAGATGGTCGGATTTGATCGTGATCCGCCCGCCTGAGCTTGGCTCTTGAGAATCCCCTCGCGCGGTGATGGACGACGCTGCGGTCAAAGCAATCGTCTCAGAGGCGAAGATCTCGATGACTCCAGCGACTTCTCGCACTGAATCGGCGTGAACCGCGCCGCCTTGATTTACCGTCCTCGCCTGCAGCAAGACGCGTCCGGCGTCGGCGGTGATCTGCCCAAGATTATCCACAGAGCCAGCGGGTAGCTTCACCTTCACACTCAGGCCTCGTCCATCAGGTCGATCGGAGATCATCACCGAGTCCGCTCCCAGCAGCCCCACCGTACCCCCAGGAGCGGAGAGCGTGCCGTGGTTTTCGACCTCCTTGGCGATCAAGAACAGGGAACCCCCGGCGAGGGTCTCTAGGCGCCCATAGTTGACGATCGGAATAGTGGGAGGAGCCCCCTCGAACGTGAAGGACCCAGGGGCGCTCAACGACGGGTTGATGGGAGCGGTGGTGACAGAAAGCCCGGCTGCTTTAACAAAGGCATTTGGACCGAAGTAGAATCCAGCTGTGTTCGCCAGGACCACTATTCCATTGGCTTGAAGGCTCCCAAAGATCTGGGACGGATTGGAATCGTTGATGCGATTCCAGACAATCGAGGAAGCGGAGGGTTGTTGAAACACGGTCATCTCGCCCTTCCCAATATTAAAACTGGACCAGTTCAAAAAAGCGTTCTGAGAGACAGCGATATTCATCCGCGGCCCGGTTTGGGTCGCTGTCGCCGATCCAGTCACGACCTGCATGCCTTCAGGATTCGCCTGTGCCATGAACGAATCCACCAGCCAGCCAAATCCCAATACAGATAGGCGAAACCAGCACGATAGAGTCCCGCGCTGACGAAAGGCGGCCGCCCCTGTGGGTGCCCCCGAGGCGTTGAGGTCGCGAACGGCAGCTCCAGGCCCTAAGTCCCCCATTGGGGTGGCACGGCGTTTGGGGAATGCAGAGTTTGCGTTCATTGTGAAGGGTCTCCAATCGTTAGAACCGGGCACCGACAGTGAACGTGGCGAGAAAATCTCCCACCCGTCGTGTTTGGCTGTCCTTAAGCGCCCAACCGAGAATCAACTTGGCTTCCACATGGGATCCGAAAAACGAGGAGGCGCCGATCCCAGCACCCCAAAGGTCCACTTTCGGATTTCCCGCCCTGGGCTCCTTATAGAAAACACGGCCGAAATCGGTGAAAATCATCACGGTTGACCCCAGAGTCACTGCCCTGCCGTCCAGGCTGTCTTGGTGAAGGAAGGTCGGCGAACGCAACTCGAACTGCGTAAAGAAGCCATCATCCCCGTAGATCTCGCCTTCCCGATAACCGCGCACGCTCCCAATCCCTCCCAATCCGACCTGTTCCACCGACACCAAAGCCTGGTTGGCGATTTGCCCTTCCACCGTGCCCACAAGCTTCAGACTCTTGAACAGGTTCTGCTCCCGCGACAAGCGAAGCCGGGACAACACGAACTGCTGGCTGGCATTGGCTGATCCGCTGCTCTGCCGGAAATCCGCCGGAGTCATAAAGGGCGAAGCGCTGCCACCCACAAGCGATACGGAACCGAGGGTCTGGCCCGACGCGTCCGGACGGACTCCCTGCCAGCCCAACGTCAACGTCAGATACGAGAAATCCTGTGTGCTCGAAGGGCTGGGCACGGAAGTGACATTCCTCGTGACCACAGGTTGTCCGAACCCATTTGTGTAGGTGGTCGTTGTGTAGAAGATATTCGAAGGATAGGTGCTTCCCAGATGACCTTTGAAATCGAATCCGAAATTCCAACTCCCCCGCAGCCCTCCGGGCCCTTGCTGGGGAAGGGTGAAACGGAGACCTGCGGAGTCATCCCGACTCACGGAGCGGCTGGCAATTTGGTTGTCGATTGTCTGCAGCGGACTACTCACCGTGTTCTTGATCTCCCCGAGGGTAAGAATGTCCGTCGTCGAACGACTACCATACACCGAGACTTCCGCTCGGTTTAACGAGGGAGGTAACTCGAAACGCCGTGTCGCCTCGTTGTATCCGTAAGCGGTGGGATCTCGTTCCACTTCCTCGGCCAGGCCCCTTAGTCCGAAAAGCGGTGCCCGGTAAAAGAGGCTGTAGTTGGCTACGGAGGGAATGTCCAATGGGTTCATCCGGATCCCAGGCACCGATTCGGCCTTCTGCGATTGAGGGCTAAAGCCGTATTGAAACCCGATGGAATGTTCCAGCTGCCAGAGGTTGTCGTACGAAATGTTTCCGTTCAACCGGTACTCGGGAGAGCGCGGAGTACTCAGGTTGTTCAAGTCCATGCGTCCATGCAACGGCAGGCGATCCTTGACTTCCAGAAGGAGCGAAGAGGTCCCGGGCGTGGGGCCGGGGCCCAGTTGGGGATAAATCTGGCGGTCTCGATTTGCGTTCGCCCGATCCAGCTCCGCAGTAAATATGTGACTGTTCAAGTACACATTCGTCTTCAAACTCGGTAGGGCTCGAAGAATATTGTTCGAGCTAAAGTGGGTGTTTCTGGTAACCGCCACGCTGGTGAGAAGCCCTTCGACTACACGGATGCGAACAATGCCATTGGTAATTTGCTGAGGGGGCAGCGCGATATCCACCGTGGGATAGCCGCGGCCTCTGTACTCTTGCTGCAGGGACGATGCCGCTTTGATGATGTCCGAAATACCGAGGTTCGTTCCAGTATGAGGGGTCAAGACCTGGGTCAAGTTTGACACGGAAAGCAGAGTCACCCCGGTGACTTCGTACCCGTCCACACGAAATTTTGGAGCAGCGACGTCAGCTGGCCCCGCCTTTGACTGGTCGACCTGATTCGTCGCTCGGTCCGACGCTGCAACCCATCGCTCTCCCCCCATCAAAAAGAGAGAGACCCACGCTGCCAAGACTCGTTTACCGCAGGCGGGAAATATCCAAGTCCGCGCCATTGCACCTGATCCACTAGGATGGAGCATTTGATCTTTCGATGAGTTTTAGCGCTGCAATCATGTCGTCCAAGAAAGGTCGAATGTCCGCGTGCTCGTTCTCGTGAGTCAGAATAGTTCCGACAAAGGACCCGCGAAATGGGAACTCTGGTTCCGACGTCTCAGGGAATCGTCAGGTTGTAGAAGCGGGTCGCCTCGGTCGGATCGACAGGGACTGCGTTGGTAAAGCGACCGTCTGCTCCCACTCGATTCGTGAAAATCGGAGTCCAGTCGGCAAGCGGTTTCCGGAGATCCGTTGAAGTCAGCAGCCAAGTGGTGCCATTCGTCGCGCCAACAGACAATAGAGTAAGATCTAAACCCGCGAGGCTCGTTTGAACGATCGAGATGGTCTGAGGAGTGTTGGATTCCACGTAGGTAAAGCCCTGAACGCGCTTCGCGCTTTGGCCGTCCGGATTCGCGATTACCACGTCTACAGGGCCTGCGGAGTGCGCAGGTGTGACCACCTTGATCTCAGAGGTGCTGACAAAGGTGACCTGAGGCGATACGGATCCGTCGAATTTTACAGTCAAGCCACTTGCGAAATCAGACCCGGTCAGCGTGACTTGCGTGCCTCCCAGGGAGTCTCCTTCGCGGGGACTGAGGGTGTTCAGGGTCGGAGTGGCGAGGGCGGCAGTAAAGGACAGCGTCCCGTCCCATTTGAAGTCGAAAAAACCCAAATACTGTCCCGGGAGTTTCTTGTTCGCCTGATCCGGAATGACGTAGTAGAGATCCAGGCGGCTCGTGAGCTCCGAGGTTACGAAGTCACTTGGAGTAGATGCCTCCACGACCCCCTGCCACCGGCCTCCAAAATCACCCAGGTCCCCGACCCTAGCTGCGTAGCCGATGGCGGAGCCCGCGTCGATGATTACTTGAGTATCGCTCGATTGCCCTGTCACTAAGGTTGCCCCGGTTCCCACGCCATAGACCACCCCGCAAACGGCGGTTTGCGAGTTCGGCCGCCAGCGTACCCAGCTCTCTGTCTTGATCGAAATGTCCGTGCGCGGACGCGTCAGCCAGCAGGTAGCATACGGCGGATCAACATAACCCACGGTGACCACAGAAGAGAAGACCGACCAATCCACACCCCCCAGGTCGGAGAACGCTTCACCGAGCTTCTCCACAGTGTAGTTGGTGATGGCGATCGATCCCCCCGGACTCTGTCTGGCAAAGGTGTTGAAATTCGTCGCCGGACCCAGGTTAACCACCAGCTCGTAGCTTCCTCCAGGCTGGCGGAACCCCACCAGCATGTCGCTTTCATTAAATACGAACCCGCGGGCAGTCGTCGGGGACGACAGCATCAACGAGGCAGCCAGCAGAGAACCTGCGGGGCTAAGGGGCGACAGAGTTTTGAGCGTTCGGATAATGTTACAAATGACTTTTTTCATAATCACAGGAGCTGATGGTTTAAAACGATGCCGTAAGGGTTGAGATTGAATCATCCAGTATTCGGACTTCGACAAGCGGGCTGAAGACATTGCGATTATTGGAGATCGTCAGCCCATTTCCCCGAGATCCAAGATCAAGAAAACCTGAGGGCTCGGAAGTCATCCCCTTGTCACAAGGATAGGGCACGCGGAGCGCACCTGGCTCAATGCACGCCACGACAACTAGCAGAGTCCCTCCACCGATCGAAAGACCTTGGCCGAATGCTGCTGAAAACCTTGCGCTCACTGCTGAGGGCTCCCCGGGTTCGAACTTGCCTGACGCTTAACCCCCACCAGCTCCAGGTCACAGAGCAGGGTGCTTCCCGGAGGAATTTGAGGGGGAGGCGCATCGTCCCCACCCGCCGACTCGAAGGGGATGACAAGCTGCCATTTGCTCCCCACGCTCATCCTTGAAAGCGCTTCGAAGATCCCGCGAAACGACTTAGCGATCTGACTCATTCGGAGCGGAGTTGGGGAGGCGTTGTTTGCCGAGCTCATGAGTACAGTCCCGTCGAGCAGGCTTAGGTTCCAGTAGACTTCGACGAGGTCGTTGGTTCCTGGGAGCGGTCCGGATGTCGCCTTCAGCTGCTTGTAGTGAATCCCGTTGGTCAAAGCGTTCGCCCCAGGCTCGGCTGCGAACTTTGCTAAAAACTCCTCACCGAGCTGCTGGTTGAGCACCCGCTGGTCCTGTCGCACCTCGGCGACCACCTGGTCCTTCGGCTTCTTCGACAAGAGGTCTATCTCGAAGACAAGCCCGCTCCCCGGTTCTACGCTGGGGATCGGATGCGAAGGCGGGAATCCCAGCCGGCCCGGCACATAGATCTTCCAAGCGCTCCCGACCGGCATTGAGAGGAGGGCTTCCCGGAGACCGGGAACCAGGTAATGGACACCGGGAATAATCCGCGCCGGGGTCTTGCTTGAATACGTGTCCTCGAACGTATGGCCGCCGATTGACGAGCCTCTGAGGTAGACCACCAAGGCATCGTTGGTTCCGGGCGCTTCACCCTGGCCAGATCTGATGATCTCGTATTGAACGCCGCTGGGGAGAATCCTAACCCCTTCCCTCTTGAGGTTCTTCGCCATAAACTCATCGGATGCCAGCGCCAAAGCATCCGCGTGCTGCCGCTTGCGTGATTCCTCCTCGCTTCGTCTCTTGATGCGGTGGGCGTCCAAGATTTTGTGAGCTTGAGGACCCGAGAGACGCATCCGATTCGTTTCGATCAATGTGTCGGTCAGGCCCCGCGCGATGGATGCAGGGTCCAGATCAAGCGCCTCTCCGCGCAAGCCGAGGCCGAAGACTGTGCCCACCGCGTAACTCACCTTCTCCGCTTCGCTCGAGAATTCCGGGACAACGCTGGTGAGTGACACGCGGAACCCGACTCCCATAGCACCGAATTCCGGAGACTCTCCAAGACGACACGCGGACCGGAGCATGTGATCGAGACTGGCTCTTCCGCCGCCCCGGAACCTCGGAGCACCTGCCGAGCTCCGGGGTTCTGGATCTGTCACCTGGCCCCCCGGGTAGTGAAAATCGAACTCGTCCAGACACCATTCCCAAACATTGCCATGCATGTCGTAGAGACCCCATGGGTTTGGTTTTTTAAGACCCACCGGATGGGTGGTGTTCGCGCTATTGCGGAGATACCAGGCGTAATTGCCCAACAGCTGATAGTCAGGATCGTCTCCATAATAGAATCGAGTGGTGGTACCGGCACGGCAGGCGTATTCCCACTGAGCGGCCGTTGGCAGACGATACTCGTGCCCGGGCGGTAAGAGGCCGGCTGAACGCTCGTGGCTCGTCAGCTTCTGGCAGAACTCCAATGCTTCGCGCCAGGGGATCGCCTCGATCGGCAGACGGGGGTCTCCGCGCGATGTCGATGGGTTCTGGGTCATCAGCTCAGACCACTCCCCTTGAGTGATCTCAAACTGCCCGAGCCAGAAACCGCTGCTCAGTGTCACCTCGGTCAGAGGCCCCTCATTGTCCACTCGATCTTGTTCCGTGGCCGGGCTGCCCATGCTAAATGTCCCAGGTGGGATCCAAGCCATCGGTATGCTCAGCGCGTTGGTGAACCCAAGACCGAAGGCTGCAGGGGCAGCCTGTGCGGGGCTGCCCGAGGACGCGAAACAAACCATGTAATGGGCGAAAACAGGGTGCGGAGCGCTTGCGACAAGGCTGATCTCCCCGATGAGAAGAAGGTTCAACGCAATAGCCCACGGCTTCCAGTCTCTCAACCCTGGCCAGGAGGCCAGGGGGAAGCGCGACCCAACTATTCCAAAGCCAAAGCTCACGATCTTGGTGCCGGGGTTGTGTCCCGGTCAGCGGAGACGGTTGCTTCTTGGGAGCGGTGCTTTCCGTTTCTCTTGTGCGGTACGGGGCCAGTTCTGAGGGAGAGCGCGACACCCAGATCATCGGGGCGTGCTTGGTTCAAAACGAGGGTGACCTCCTTCGCTCGCCTCTGATACAGCATGCCCACAGCCTGTCTCAATTGCGCGGAACGCGTGGAAAAAGGCCTCACAACGACCACCACCATGTCCGCCTGAGAAACAAGGAATGATACGTCATCGGAAGCGAGAATCGAGGGACCGTCGATAATCACAAAGTCTTGGTCCGCGCGCAGCGCGATCATGAACTCAGACATCTGTCCGCATGGGAGGAAAACCTCCACGCCATTCCGGACCGTTCCTGCTGAGACATAGTGAAGGCCATCGATGTCGGTGGGCTGATGGATCGATTCGAGATCTGCCTCTCCCCGGAGATAGTCCAGAAGGCCAGGATGATCGATCTGCCCTAGGAGACTCGCCTCGTTCCGCAACTTGATATTCGCATCGAGGAGCACGACGCGCATCCCGCTTCTGGCCAGGGTGAGGGCGAGATTCGCAGCTACAGTGCGCTTTCCTTCGCCCCGGACGGCGCTGGTGATCAGAAGCGACTGAGGACCGCCCGAAGCAAGCGGCGACAACAGGAGCGCGGAACGCAGATGACGAAACGATTCAAGGTATTCAAACCGTGAATCGCCCACTCGCAAGAGCGCATCCTGGGGTTTGGATTTGGCCACCCTGATCCGGGGG
>JAYTTC010000042.1:0-2785 GCA_043745255.1 Verrucomicrobiales bacterium | reverse complement strand
TCCTCCCTCCTCGGTTTAGAGACGTGCCTGAAGGCGCAGGCATCCCAAAAAAGCCGGGAGGAACACTGGCACTTGCAGAGATTGCGCTTGAGCTAGGACCCCTCCCCTGTTGTTTTTCTTGCGTGCTGGAACACAAAATTACCTCCGCCACGCTCAAGGCCATGAAGGGTCGGCAACAGATCGCTGCGTTGACCGCCTACGACTTCCCGCTGGCTCGAATTCTCGATGAGGAGGGTATTCCCCTGATCTTAGTAGGCGATTCTCTGGGAATGGTCGTTCTGGGGTACCCGGACACCACCCAGGTCACGATGTCCGACATGGAGCATCATGTGCGCGCGGTGTCCCGGGCCAAGCCGAAGGCGCTCGTCGCCGCGGATCTGCCCTATCATAGCTACGACACGGTGGAGGCCGCTCTGTCGAACTCGCGCCGCCTGGTCGCTGCGGGTGCCGAGGCGGTGAAAGCCGAAGGAGGCCGTTCGATCCTGCCCCAGGTGAGGGCGGTGATCGACAGCGGTATACCTTTCATCGGACATCTTGGCATGCTTCCCCAGAGCGTGCTCGAGGAGGGGGGCTATCACATCAAGGGGAAGATTGAGAGCGAGCACGAGGCGCTCTTGGCGGACATCAAGGCCCTCGCGGATGCAGGTGCCTGCGCGGTAGTGCTCGAGCTGGTGACCGCAGCGGTGGCCGGCGAGATGACACGAAGCGTCGATGTTCCCACCCTCGGAATTGGCTCGGGACCGGACTGTGATGGGCAAATTCTCGTGACTCCTGATCTGCTCGGGACCTCGCCTGGATTTATCCCCAAGCACGTCAAGGACCGAGGTGATCTCCGAAGCGATATGCATCGCAGGGTCGCGCTCTGGCGCGATAGTTTGTCTGCCCGCTAACGACCCAGTTTTTCCAACACGCTGCCATGGCCACTCGAAGAAAACTGAGCCACTTGAACGCCGCTGGCGAAGCCAGCATGGTCGACGTCACCTGCAAGCCGGTGGTGCTTCGCGAGGCGGTCGCGGAGGGAGAGATCCGACTTTCCAAACAGACCCTCTCACTGATCGAGCGCCAGCGCATGGCCAAGGGCAATGTGCTGGCGGCAGCCCGACTCGCGGGGATTTTGGCGGCGAAGAAGACCGGAGAACTTATCCCCCTCTGCCATCCGTTGCCCATCACCTACTGTGAAATCGAGTTCGAGACTCCGCCATCACGCGATCGTATCCAAATCCGCGCCACCGCCCGCATTGCCGCCGTCACCGGAGTGGAAATGGAAGCCCTCACAGCAGTCAGCATCGCGGCACTGACGATTTACGATATGTGCAAGGCCGTGGACAAAGATATGCGCGTGACCGATATCCGTTTAATTTCGAAAACGAAACGCCCCCTTGTGACCTTGCCACTCGCCTAGAAACGATGATTTTCATCGAGAGATGAAAACCGTTGCGAAGCTGTTCCTTAAAAAAAACGTTAGGATCAAGTTGACCGGTTCACGTCATTTGATAAACAAGCTGCCGCTAAACACCAAAAGCAACCATGAGCGAATCCGCACCATTGATGAAAACTATTGTTTGGGTCGGCCTTTCCGTCGGAGTGACGGCCTTGGCGGCAACCTCACTTCAGGCCGCCGACCCGGCTCCGAATCTCGGCTGGGAGAGCTCCGCGAACATCGGGGCCACTGTGACCCGCGGCAACAGCAAGACTCTATTGTTCACCGCGGGCATCCTCAGCCAGAAGAAGTGGGAACAGAACGAAATCCGCCTGGGTCTGGACGGAGCGTACGGCAAGAACGACACGGTGAAGAACACGGAGTTTGGGCGCGTCTTCGGTCAGTACAACCGCCTCTTCACCGAGCGCTTTTATGGCTATGTCCGAGGCGAACTCAGCCACGATGCAATTGCTGACATCGAATACCGGCTCACGCTGAGCCCGGGTGTCGGTTACTATCTGCTCAAGGACGCGAAGCAGTCGCTCAGCGTCGAAGTGGGTCCTGGCTTTATCAACGAGAAGCTCGGCAATCACGAAAAGAATAGCTATTTCACCCTCCGCGTCGCCGAACGCTATGAGCTAAAGCTCAACGACAAGACTCGCATCTGGCAGTCTGCCGAATGGCTCCCCCAAGTGGACCGATTCAAGAACTACATCTTGAACCTCGAAGTCGGACTGGAAACTCAGCTGACGACGAAGCTTAGCTTCCGGACTTATATTCAGGACAGCTACGACAACGAGCCGGTGCCCGGCCGCAAGGCCAACGACCTGAAGCTGGTCTCGGGCATCGCTTACAAGTTCTGATACGAGTCCACGCGCATTTCACTCCTGAGCCTGTTTGTGGCGAACCCGGGATTTCCCCGGATTCGCTTTTTTTTGAACGCGATCCGTGCAGGCCGAGAAACTCGGCCTGCACGTTGACTGCTCGCTCACGCGGCTCCCCTTAGGGCAGAACCAATCGGAAGTAATGCGCTCCCGCAGAGTTGGGAAAGCTGGCACTGCGACGGTTGTCCTCAATCTCCCCCGGCATGCCGGTGTTCAAGGCTTCGGAGAGCCCGCTGTTGTCCAAAAGCTTCTTGGGGGAAGCATCCACGATGATGTAGTAGAAAGAGTCGATCACCGCCTGAATATCTGGCGTGATGATCTCATCCTGATCGCCCACCGCAGAGGCTGCGCGGGCGGACAGGAGAGAGTTGAGCAGCATCAATGTGAGTCGAGTGATCGGGCGGTCCGTCAAGTCACGAGTTCCCAGTCTTTCCAGACGGGTTCGTAACCGAGTCGGCGGATACGATCAGCGACTTCAAGG
>JAYTTC010000041.1:0-10351 GCA_043745255.1 Verrucomicrobiales bacterium | reverse complement strand
GTGCGATACTTGGTGCTACTTCCGTTGGGACTCGTGCGAGTTTCGCTAAAATCGATATCCCGTGTTCCCACCTGCTGACTGTAGGAATCTGAATCGGGACCGGTTCCTTGCGGCACCAGAGTGGGGTGGTTGATGTAACTGCCGCCGTCGAAATTATAATCCTCGGTCTCAACGACGATGGTTGCGGAGCTGAAGGTGTCGAAGTAGATGGTTCGGGTCGCGATCAGCCCTTCTGAGTCAGTCACCGAAAAGACCGCAGTGTAGTTGACGTCCGCCCCCAATTTGCCGCCGAGGGTCGCAGTTCTGGTTTTTCCAGCCGCTGAGAGGGTCAACCCATTGGCAGGGGTGTAAGCCACCCCGTTCAAGGTGATGGTGAACAAGTTCCCGAGAACTTTGTCGTCTGTGGCCGTGAAGGCGACATCGCCCGCCGCAGGCAGAAAGTTCGCAAGCGATAGGGGCGTGGTTTCACTGGCAATATTCGGGGCGACATTTGCCTCGGCCGGAGGCGCGGAGACAACGGCGTTGTCGTAATAGACCTTGTACGGGTTCTCCGGGGCTGACTTGTCAAAGTCCTGGTACAGATAGAGGGTGAAATAGCCTTTGGTGATATAAGGCGCTTTTGGATCATCAGTGCCATCGGTGAGCGCATCCGCCTCAGGCGTGTCGATGACCGTTTTCTCCCAAATCACGGCGTTGTCCGCGTCCTTGTCGAGCGCTTTGGCGTTGATGATCACGCTGCCGCCTTTCACCGTAAGCGAAAGCACCAAGGTGATGTTGTCGTTCTTGAGGTGAGCTGCCGGGCCATCATCGGCCACAAAATACTTATTGATCCCCTTGGTCAGAAGAATGTCGGTGGTCGATTTGGCGAATCCGTAACCATTGAGGGTCAGCGGAGACTGGGAGGTCGGGATGAAGGCCAAAATCGCAAACGAATCTTTAGCACCGCCCTCGATGAGATCCACGCTGAAGATCACTTTCTCCCCCTCCTTGAGTTCATAGGGCTGGGAGGTTTTCTGGCTCGCGCTGAAGATCGACTGACCGGCTGGCGGCATCTCAAACTTAAACTGGCCGTCGACTTCGCTGGGGATTCCAAGCCCCGGGACGAAGGTAAAGTCAGTCCAAGCGGTCTTGGTATTGTCATCGAAGTTATCCAAAACCGCTGTGTCGCTGACGTAAACTTCCGCGTTGTCGTAATAGACCTTATAGGGATCCTCAGGGGCTGAACTGTCGAAGTCCTGGTACAAATAGAGCGTGAAATAACCCTTGGTGATATACGGAGCCTTCGGATCATCGGTGCCATCGGTGAGTGCGTCCGCTTCAGGCGTATCGATGACCGTTTTCTCCCAAATCACGGCGTTGTCCGCGTCCTTGTCGAGCGCCTTGGCGTTGATGATCACGTTTCCATTCGCCACGGTCAGTCTTAACACCAAGGTGATATTGTTGTTCTTCAGATGCGCAGCCGGGCCATCATCAGCCACAAAGTACTTGTTGATTCCCTTGGTTAACAGGATGTCGGTGGTCGACTTGGCGAATCCGTAACCATTGAGGGTCAGTGGAGATTGAGAGGTGGGGATGAAAGCCAAAATCGCGAACGAGTCCTTCGCACCCCCCTCGATGATATCGACCTGAAATTCAATAGTGCGGCCTTCCTTTAACTCAAAGGTCTCAGAGGTTTTCTGGCTCGCGCTGAAAATCGACTGACCTGCGGGAGGCATCTCGAACTTAAACTGGCCGTCGACCTCGCTGGGGATTCCAAGCCCCGGGACGAAGGTAAAGTCCGTCCATGCCGTCTTGGCATTGTCATCGAAGTTGTCCAAGACCCTGGCCTGCAGCAACCCCGTCGGCAGCAATGCGGCGGTTAGGAATAGGACACGAAGAGCCGAGAGAGCGTCGGAAAGGTGGTACGCATTCATAGCAGTTGAACTGAATCAGGGTCTCATACTGATCCACTGGTTTCTTCTAAGAGTCAACCTGTTTGTTCGGCGAGAAAAGTGAGGCTGGCGGCCCGGTCACCCGGGCCGCCAGAAGATCCACCTCCGTGAGTGGGAAGAAGTCGATCGTGTTAGAGATCAACTGAATAGGGGGGCAGGACTACTAAAATTTTCAATTCTTACCTCGTGGGATCCGGGCAATACCGAGGGAAGGACGCAGCCGATCGACCCACAGCGCTAGGCGCACTCGCTCGCGAGCCGCATGGAGGCAGTAAATCGCTCCGAAGCGCGCCGCACCTCCACACCACGAGGCCGTCGACATCGGGCGAGGGGAAGCGAGAGCCGCCGCAAGATCGCTCTCGATGATCGATCGGTCCCGCCGTTGGACCTCACGGACCCACTGAGAGTCGACGCGTACCGGGCGTCCGCCCGGTCGGGAGGTCAGTTCATTCGTCAAACCTCGAGCGATCGCGTGCGAGTCGTAGATCCCCATCACATAGCTCTGGACGATTGCCTGTCGGACGTGGAGAACCGGAACAGGGAACTGATCCGGCGTCGCAGTAGACGCCTCCGGCAGCTGGAGCTCGAGACGCACGCGACCGTCACGGCGCGGTTTAATCTCTCGCTGAGCCCGGCGCTTCCAAAAAGGACTGTTGAATTCTGAGTTCATGTTCTTCTCCTTACATTACGGCAGCAACCGATGACTTCTTTCACTCGATTGCGAAACAATCGCGTAAAAGCAACGGATGCGCGGACTGGTTTCTCATGATTCCGCTCTTGCAATGGGATTGCTGATGGGGCGAAATACTTTTCAGTTATCGCCATATGGATCTCAGCGACATCCTTAGTCCGCAGCAGATCAGTCCGGATATGAAGGCCACCAATCGGTGGGAGGCCATCGACGAGCTGATCGATCACTTGGTCACGGTCGGAAAGATCAAGTTGGAGAACCGCGATGCGATCCTCGCGGTGGTAAAGAAGAGGGAAAACTCCATGAGCACAGGCATCGGTTACGGCATCGGGATTCCGCATGCCTCCACCGACCTGATCTATGACGTGGTGGGAGCCCTGGGCCGATCGAAGAAGGGCATTCAGTTTGACTCACTGGACAACCAGCCGGTGAACCTGGTGATGCTTTTTCTAGTCCCGCAGGGGCATTTCCAGAAGCATCTGCGCACCCTGGCGGACATTGCGAAACTGCTTCATCGAAACGAATTTCGTCGTGCGCTGGAGGAAGCGCCAGATGCCGCTTCGATGTATAACGTGATTAAGACAGCCAAAGCCTGACGGGGTTGACCCCCCCTCGGCCGACAGTCCATCCCGGGACTGGGCTCGATCCGGGCCCCAGAGCCACGATTACCGTCCCATGCTTCACCGCCAACTAGAAGACCGTCTCCGTGCCGCTGTCTCTGTCGTCCTTCCAGGAGTCTCGACAGAGGACATCGGCGTTCGCCCCTGCCCTGATTCCAAGTTCGGGGACTACCAAACCAATTCGCTGATGGCGCTGGCTAAAGAGCGAAAGATGAACCCGCGCCAACTGGCCACCGAGGTGCTCGCCCGACTGGACGTGACGCCCTGGTGCGAAAAGGTGGAGATCGCGGGCGCAGGTTTTCTCAACTTCCGGCTGACCGCCGCCGCGATCTCGAACGCCCTGACTGCTCCGTTGCGGGGAGAACCGCTCTTCTTCGATCGAACCGCGACGCCGCGAACCGTGGTGATTGACTTCAGTTCGCCCAATGTCGCAAAGCCGATGCATGTCGGTCACATTCGCTCCACAGCTCTCGGCGACTCGCTGGCAAGGCTGTTCAGGCTACTCGGTCATCGAGTGGTCACCGACAACCACATCGGGGATTGGGGAACACAGTTCGGTCTTCTGACGCTGGGATGGAAGGCTCATCTTGATGCTGCTGCGCTGGAACGTGACGCCATGGGAGAGTTGGAACGTCTCTACAAAGAAGTGAACGCGGCGTCCGAAGCGGATCCCAATATCCGCGAAGCTGCCAAGCAAGAACTGGTGAAGCTTCAATCCGGTGATGCTGAGAATCTGGAGATCTGGAAGCGCATGATCGCGCTCTCTCAGGACCAGTTCGACAGCCTCTACTGCCGCCTAGGGGTGCGTTTCGACCACACTCTGGGGGAGAGTTTTTACAATCCCCAGCTGAAGTCGATCGTTCAGGAGCTGAAAGACTGTGGGATCGCGCAAGAGAGTCGCGGCGCGATCTGCGTTTTCAGCGATGGGACGGCAGCTCCCAAGGAAGATCCGTTCCTGATCTCCAAGGATGGAGATTGGCAGCCGAACCCGGCCTTGATCCAGAAGACCGATGGCGCTGCCAACTACGCCACCACCGACCTCGCCACGCTGGCGTATCGATGGGCCACGTGGAAGCCGGACCAGATCGTCTACGTCACTGACGGACGTCAGCAGCTTCATTTTCGTCAGATCTTCGCAATTTGGCGACGCTGGCATCCGGAGCTTTCGGCCAAAGTCGAGTTGGCCCATGTTTGGTTTGGCTCCATCCAAGGCGAGGATGGCAAGCCTTTCAAAACACGAAGCGGGGAGACCGTTCGCTTGGCCAATCTCCTGGACGAAGCGGAACAGCGGGCCATGGATACGGTCACACAGAAAAACCCGGACCTGCCCGAGGACGTGCGGAAAGAAATCGCCAGAGTGGTGGGCTTGGGAGCGGTGAAGTACGCGGACCTCTCACCGAACCGTCAGAGCGACTACGTTTTCAGCTGGGACAGGATGCTCTCTCTTCAAGGAAACACGGCTCCCTATCTTCAATACGCCTATGCCCGTATCCGTTCGATATTCCGAAAAAGCGGAGACGGAGAGATGTTGGATCCCGGGACCATTCGACTCACGCATCCGGACGAGCTGACACTCGCCAAGCACTTGTTGAATTTCGGAATCACCCTCGAGGCGGCTGCGGCAGAGTATCGGCCCAACTACCTCTGTGGCTATCTCCACGAGCTGGCAGGGCACTTCGCTCGGTTTTACGAAAGCTGCCCGGTGCTGAAAGCCGAGGGCACCGATCGGCTTGCTCGACTGGTTCTGTGCGAGATGACCGGCAGGACGCTCAAACAGGGACTCGAGCTGCTGGGAATCGCGGTCCTGGAACAGATGTAGCCTGGACTCGCCAACGCACTCCTCAACCATGCCCAGCGTTTACATCAAGACCTACGGCTGTCAGATGAACGAGCGCGACTCCGAGCAAGTGGCCGCGCAGCTCATCGCCAAGGGCTATACCTTGGTGGATTCCGAGGCAGCTGCTGACGTCATCCTCCTCAATACCTGCAGCGTGCGCGACATGGCGGAGCAAAAGGCCATCGGCAAGATGGCGAACATCGCCGCCGAGGTGCGTCGAAGCCGACCTGAAGTGGTGCTCGGATTCCTAGGCTGCATGGCTCAAAGCCGCGGGCAACAGCTCATCGACCGCCTGCCGGATGTGGATCTGGTCCTGGGCACCCAGAAATTTCACCGCGCTGCCGACTACGTCGATGATCTCCTCCAGGGCCGCCGCGAGAAGATCGTCGATACTGACGAGGAGGCCGGAAGCCAGTCCACTATTCGCGAGCATTTGCTGAACGGTGTAACGCCTCGGCAGCAGGTCACCGCATTCGTCAGCATCATGCAGGGCTGCAACCAGCATTGCACCTTCTGCATCGTCCCGTTTACCCGCGGAGAAGAGCGTAGCCGAACGATTCCCGATATCGTTTCCGAATGCCGTGAACTGGTAGAGCGGGGCGTGCGTGAAATCACGCTGCTGGGGCAGATCGTCACCAGCTTCGGACGTCGCGAAATTCCCATACAGGATGGCAGATCCGCCTTTGTTCAGCTGATCGAGGCGGTTCACGCGATCGACGGTTTGGAGAGGATCCGATTCACCTCACCGCATCCGAAGGGCTATGGCGATGATCTAGTCGAGGCGTACGGGCGTTTGCCAAAACTGGTGCACAGCGCTCACATTCCTGTGCAGAGCGGAAGTGACCGTGTGCTAAAGCTGATGCATCGCGGATACACCCGCGCGCGCTTTCTGGAAATCGTTCGCAAGCTGCGCGCGGTCCGACCGGAGATGGGCATCACCACCGACATTATCGTGGGTTTCCCGGGAGAGACGGAAGCGGACTACGCCGAGACGGAGTCGCTCGCGCGCGAGGCTCAGTTCGACAATGCCTATATGTTTCGCTACTCCCCCCGCAAGGATACTCCGGCGGCCAGTCTTCCAGATGCGCTGCCCGAGGAAGTGAAGGAGGATCGAAATCAGCGACTTCTCGCGTTGGTGAACGAAATCGGTGGGGCGCGATACGAAAATTGCGTGGGTCAGACGATGCAAATCCTGGTGGAAGGTGTCAGCAAGCGGAACGCCGTACGGATGATGGGGCGTACGCGTTGCAATCGCATCGTGGTATTCGAGGGCTCCGAGCGTCATCGAGGCGAGGTGATGGATCTGCGGATCACCCGAGCAGGATCCTTCACACTTTACGGGGATCCCGCGATCGTGAACTTGGAGTGAAGCCCAGCCGCTCCTTGACTAAGGCACCTGCCCCGGTCGACCGAGATAGTAAATCAGGTCTCGCACTTCCTGGTCATTCAGCTGAGCCAGCAGCCCATCGGGCATCATGGAGAGCTCGCTGAGTTGAACCGATTTCACGTCGCTCCGCTGCAGTTGGAGCAGTTCATTGGGAGTTGCCACGGTCAGAGTGCGGTCGTCCTGCTGACGAACGATCCCGGTGATTATTCGATCGTCCTTCAATTCCAGAGTTGAGGTCCGATAGTCATTGGGAATAACTGCATTCGGATCCACCACATTGGAGAGCACGTATTCCAGATCACCGCGATTGGATCCGGTAAGATCCGGCCCCACTTTCCCCCCCACATCGAACAGGGTATGGCATTGCTGACAAACCCGGGTAAAAACCTTGCGTCCCCGAGACCCATCGCCTGGGGTCGATCCACCGGCCGCATAAACTTTTCGATACCGTTCTATCTCCTGCTTTTTGTCGGCGCTGGTTTCGCGAGTCACTCCCCAGAGCTTCTCCAGATCCATTGAGACCTGAGAATCCTTGAGATTCCGCAACTGCCGCACCAGATCAGCGGTGAGATGAGCGGCGGGGATTTTGCCCACTCGTATCGCCTCAACCAGCGGCTTGGCGAAGGTAAGGCGTGAGGCGAGGGTGTTGAGCGCATCGCGTCGCTCAGCGACGTTGAGGGAAGGATAGACGGTTAGGATGCTTTCCGGAGTGGCATCGTCATTGAAGCCCGCGAGAGCCCGAAGCGCCTCTGCCCGCACTGCGGGATCCCTCAGGACGCCGCGAAGTGAGGCAGGAAGCTGCGGATCCTTCACCGAAGCCAGCCCTTCCAACGCGCCCTTCCGCGAGGCCAGGGGAGCTTTCGAATCCAGAAAAGTTTCGCGAAGCGCGGCCAACGCGCGCTGGCTTCCGAAAGCCAGACCGAGGCTTTGGGTCAGAATGCGAATCTCTTGGTTGCCACTTTTGCCGAGTTGCTGCTCGAGCGCATCCCACCCGATGGGCATGCCGAGCCCGCGACGTCCCTGCAATCCGGCCTTCATGCCACGCAGCACGTCGAGCTGGAAGGCTTCCTCGTGTGACTGGGCGAGCAACTGGACAAGTGAGGGAATAGGCTCGGCAGTCGATTCGCTCCGGACCTTAGATCCGGAGAGCAATAGAAACGCGGAACAGAACACCGTAGGCAAAAGCGATTTCATTTGAGCGAGCCAGAGGATGCTAAACATTGCCCCGGTAAATCAACCCCGCAGGCAGTCGGCGCAGCAGGGGTGATGAACAGCGAGCTTTGCTGCTGGAGGAAGCCGGATGATCCTGGAGGCATCAAAGCCATTGGCCGGGGGCTGCGCGCAGCGAAACAACCGGATTCCGTGGGTTATCGAAGACGACCCCGCAAAGGTCGCAGCGTCCCCCTCTTCCGTTCCTCCTTCGATCACTCCTTCGATCACTCCTTCGATCGAGCCATTTTCGCAGATTTCTTCGTTGCGGAATCCTCGATCGGCAGAATCGCGCTATAGAGTGTGAGGCCTTTGAGCAGGTCGGTCGCACGATCGAGTTGCAGATCATGTGCGTTGAGCACGCGCTCGCGATCCTTGGTCTCGAGCGACTCCAATCCTCCGGGGGCCCGCTTGAGATAGAGATCCTGCTCTTCCTCGTCAGACATCGGAACGATGATATCCGGAGTGATTCCCTTCTCGTGAATCACCTTGTGACTCGGGGTGAAATACTTCGCGGTAGTCAATCGTAGCGCCGATCCGTCCTGCAGCTGCAAAATGCTCTGCACGCTTCCCTTGCCAAAAGTTTGTTCGCCCAGGACCACCACCCGACACAGCCCCTTGGAGGTGGAATCCTGCAAACAACCGGAGACGATCTCAGATGCGGACGCGCTTCCACCATTGACCAAAATCACTGAAGGCAGGGCACTGTACTTCTCGCCGCCGCGGGCGCGAAACTCGGTCTTCTGCTTTCCCTCCCGACCCTCCGTGGTTACCACCAGCTCTCCGCGCGGAAGAAATTTCGCACAGACCTCGACCGCTTGATCCAGCAAACCACCCGGATTGCCACGCAAATCCAGGACGAAAGCTTTCATGCCCTTCTCCTTGAGCTTTTTGAGAGCGTCGCCCATCTCGTCCGCCGTGTGTTCCCCAAATTGAGTCAGCCGAATGTAACCGATATGGTTGTCGCTAAGCGGGAACTCTCGCTTGCCGTTCACATCCTTGACCGTGTCCACCTTGATCGCCGCGCGGGTCAGACGATAATCCTTAACCTGCCCGCTGGACGGACGAAGAACGGTGAGAGTGACCTCGGTACCGGGTTCGCCGCGAAGAAGCTTCACTGCGTCGGTGAGGCCGATGCGATCGGTCGCGCGACCCTCGATCTTGATGATCCTGTCGCCTGATAGAATCCCCGCCTTGTATCCAGGAGTGTCCTCCATCGGAGAAACCACGGTCAGGAAGTCCGACTTCATCGAGACCACGATGCCCACTCCGCCAAACTCGCCTGAAGTGTCATTCTTCAGGTCTTGATACTTAGGTGGGTCCATGAATTCGCTATGCGGATCCAGTGTGCTAAGCATCCCGCGGAGCGCCGCGTGAACGAGGTCCTTATAGGAGATCTTGGAGTTGTCGACATACTCGGAGCGCACTCGCTCCATGACGGTGGTGAAAAGCTTGAGGCTGGAGTAGGGATCGTCTCCGTCGTTGGCTTGGGACGCGTGGAGATAGATTTGCGTCCCCACCAGCACGTTGAGACCGAGCAAGGCGAGGAGGATTCCGTAAATCAGCCGACGTTTCATATCAACAGCTTAAGTCTGCAGGCGGTGTTAAAGTAGGATCGGACCCGGTGCTTTGCAAGGAGCGCTTGCAGATTGCCGGGAGACCGCTGAGAGCCACAGGAGGGAGCTGCTTCGCAGATTTACGCAATAAGCCCGGAGGCAGGACCGTAATCCCACCTCCGGGCTGATCGACTCGTCTAGCTCACTTCGACGGATCCTTCGGCATGTGTTTCGCTGGCTTGGGTTCCTTCACCTTCTTGCCCCCCTCTGCCTTGCTTTCGGGGTGCTTTGCCAGGGTAAGCTTGGTCAGCTCCATCCGATCGCCTATCTTGTGAAAGGCCCCCGAGACCTGCTCCCCCATTACTGCATCCGCCAGTGTGGCTGGCTGATCGTACTTGAGGATCTCGGTCTGTGAGGTGAGGTGGTAGACCTTGTCTCCGGTAGTGTAGCTCACCGTGATGGTCCGGTCCTTTTCATTCACCGCTCCCAGCTTGCCATGGAATGGAAGCTTGCGGCTTTCGGATGTTTTCTCTGCCTCCGCCTGAGCGATACCAGGACCCTCGATGGCATTTTTCTCTGGCGCGTGAGAGGCGCCAGCGAAAGGAGTGATCATGGGGGTTATGCTCAGAAAGAGCCCGGCAACGATGTATGTGATGCATGTTTTCTTCATAGGTTTTTTTTGCCTCCTTTAAGGCAAAGGAATAGGTAGCAAAGGCTCCCTGAGCAGCCAAGAAAAAGTTTAAAGAAACTGAGAAGGCTGTTCCGCCGGGCACCTCACCTCTGTGCCAAGATCGCACTCTTGTGTGGGGAGTCGGGCCAAGCGGCTCAATGGCAAAGCCAGTAGGCCAAGGAATGGATGAACGGATCGGAGGTGGATGGGGATCAAGCCCTAGCCGAGCTGTATTACGCTGATGGTCATGTGCGCGTCTACCACGGAGGATTGACTCCATTGCCGCGGCGTTACGTGGCGCGGCAAAAACTCTGCCTGCGTGGCACCACCGACTATTGGGTCAATGGGCAGGGAGAGCCCTTTTTCGTCATCACCCAGGTGGTTAATCCCGGACTCACCCCAAGCTGGATCTCACGCGGGTGGCGGCGGCAATGGGAGCTCGGTGGTCGC
>JAYTTC010000040.1:0-10358 GCA_043745255.1 Verrucomicrobiales bacterium | reverse complement strand
TTACTTCGCGGTGAACATGGTGCTCTCGCATTGGGATGGCTTCTTCAACAACTACTTTGCCTACCATGACACCACCGGGTCCGGCAAATGGACGATGTATCCCTGGGACCAAGACAGCACGTGGGGGCTGAGAGAGGTGGCTGAGGGAGGTGAGCTGTTCTACACCATGAGCATTACCTTCGGCATGAACGGCGATTCGCGGCCGGCCGATGGCGGACAGTGGCGCCCTCCAGGCTTCTTCTCTGGACCGTTGCTGGCCAATCCTCAGTTCCGGAAGATCTTCCTCGCACGGACGAAACAGATCCTCGAGACGGTCTACACCGAGGAAGTGTTTGCGCCGATCATCGCGGAGCTGGGGCTCCGGCTGGAGCAGGAAGTCAAACTCCGTGCGGAGTTTTTCAAGAGCGACCCAGCGGCTGCGACGAGAACGCTGAAAGCGAATCTAGAGGGTTGCCTGGAACATCTTCGCAAGCGACGGACGTTCCTGCTCGCGCAAGAGGAAATCAAGAACGACGGATCCTTCTCCCAAACCAACCCGGGGACGGCATCCTCGCAACAGCCCGCAAAGACGAAGCAGGGCAAGCGCTGAACGGTCTCTCCGCATCCATCCCCCAACTCCAGCCCATGTTGCGAATACATTTCCTGATGCTCTTGCTGCGATGTGGGTGGGTTGACTGTGTCGGGGCAGCCGAGAACGCTTCCTGGACTGCCGTCGTTTGCGATTCCGCCAAACCCTATCGCGGGCCGGAACTGCATCGTCCGTTGGGGCGTCGGATCTTGGCTGAGGCGGGCAAACCGCTCGGATTGGGGCTCGATAGCAACACCGTTTTGCGTTTGGAAAAGGCTTTCGCACAGGCCCTGCATCTCACCCAGGCACCCTCCATGACGGCGGCGGTGGGGGTGCCAGGCCGGGGGATCTGGAGCGCGACCGGGAACCAGCCCTTGGAGACCGAGCCTGTGCCCGAAGCCTTCTGGTTTGCCAGTGTAGGCAAGGCGTTCACGGCGGCGGTGGTGTTGCAGTGCGTCGAGGAGGGAAGACTTTCCTTGAACGACCGGGTGATCCGCTGGTTTCCGGAGTATCCGAATGCCACGGCCATCACAATCGATCACCTCCTCTCCCACACAAGTGGCATTTACAGCTTCCAAAACGATCCGGGAATGCAGGAGCGACTGGGCTACCATAGTCCTGAGGAACTGATCGAGATCGCCCGCGCTCACGGGAACGGTTTCTGTCCGGGTGAGTATTGGTCTTACAGCAATACTGGCTATGTGATGCTCGGCCGCATCATCGAGCAGCTCGAAGGCAGGCCATTCCATGAAGTGCTGACTCTGCGTCTGATTCAACGCCTGGGGTTGAAGCACACCAGAGCGCTTGTTCCCCGTGGGGAGATGATCGGAGTTGCAAGACCGCACCCCCCGACATCGCAGGCGCGGGTTTCCGAAGGATCGGTTTCCACCACACCCTATGCGGCGGGCGATGTGGTGTCGACCGCAGCGGACATGGTTGAATTCTGGCACGCGCTCCTGGGTGGGAAAATTCTCAAGCCGGAGACGGTACGCGACCAGTTTCAGCGTCTCTACCCTATGTTCGACCGCGGCACTTACTACGGAAAGGGTGTAATGCTTTACGATGTTCCTGACAAATACGGCAAGCGCCTGATCTGGCTGGGGCATAGCGGAGGTGCTCCCGGATCGAAGGCAATGGTCGCATACTCGGTGGACGCGCATGCGTTCGTGGCCGTTGCGCTGAACAACGATGGTTCCGCCGAAGCCGTAGCGAATCTACTACTGAAGGCGCTGAGCTCGAAACCATAAGTGATTTCTCTCCTTACATCTGCGCCATCGGCGGCACTGACGCTCCCGGTCAAGGATTGGGAGATGGGCCGCTGCCCAGGTTGGCCCTCAAGCGCTTCTCCGCCTCCGGAGTCCAATAGCCGCAATCCAGTTGCAAAAAAACCGAGGTGTAGGGTAGCGCCATCCGCGTCTTCAGAACTAGTACGTGAAACGACTGTCCGGCCTCTCCCAAGCGGGAGAGGATTGCTTCATGCGGGAGCGATTCGGTGGGATGTCCTACCAGCAGGCTTGCAAGCGCGTTGCGATGCGGTGTTACAAGGCAACCGACGTCTACGCGAGCTGTGTATTCGTCGTCAGACCCGCCATCCGGGGGTCGAGCCTCCTACAAGCTCGACATCGTGTTGGTGATCTCGCGCGCCAGGATGACAAATTGCTCGAGTGGAACTTTCTCGGCCCGAATGTCGGTGGGCACGCCCGCAGTCTTGAAGGCGGCAGCCAGAACTTCGTCCCGCCACTCTTGCTTCAGTAGCTTGAGCATCATCTTCCGTCGCTGGCTCAATCCAAGCTTTACCAGGCGCACAAAAATCGCGCGTGCGGGCCCGCTTAGGAGGGGCAATGGACGCTTATCAAGCGTCACCACTGCCGAGTCGACGTCCGGCTTTGGGAAGAAGCAACTCGGCGCAATCCGGAACGCGAGCCGACAGGTGTAGTCGAGTTGAAGGAGCAGAGTGAGCACCCCATAATCGTCGGTATCCGGTCGCGCCACGAGTCGACGGGCGACCTCCAATTGCACGGTGCTTACCATCTTCAGCGGACCTCGCCCGCCTAGGGAGAGCTCCACCAGAATCGGCGAAGCCACCGAATAAGGGAGGTTCGCCACGAGCTTCCACGAAGACCAATCGCGTGGCTTCTGCTTCAGATGGGCCAGTGCATCGGCGTGGATCAGGGTGAGATTGTTGATTGCGACCAGTCTTTCTCGGAGGAAATCGACCATCCTTTTGTCCAGTTCCACGGCGGTGACCTCAGCGGCGTAGGCGACCAACCACTCCGTGAGCGGACCCAGGCCCGGGCCGATTTCCAGTACTTTGTCGGAATTGTTCAGCATGGCCGCGTCCACGATCCGGCGGAGCTGGTTTTCATCGTGGAGAAAATTTTGTCCGAGCGATTTCGAGAGCTGGATGTCTCGCTCGTTCAGAATTTGCTTCATCTCGTTTAATTTCATTCCAGGCAGTGCTTGAGGGCGTTCAGTGTGCGGTCCAGGTCCCTGGAGGAGATCACCAGAGGAGGGGTGAAGCTGAGGGTGTTCGCGAATTCGCCCTCGGGCAGGAGAATGAAGCGTCGATGGAGCATGGCTTTCAAGACGCGAAGGGACTCGGCGGTGGCGGGAGAGTGGTCCTCGTGGCGCAGTTCGACTCCAGTCATGAGTCCGAGGCCGCGTGCGACGCAACGAATGTCCGGCTTCGGACTTCGTAACTGCGACAATTTCTTTAGGAACCAGGTCCCGAGTTTTGCGCTGCGCTCGACCAGTCCGAGGCGTTGGATCTCCGCGATCTGAGCCAGCGCCATGGCACATCCGACGGGATGTCCCAGGAACGTGCTGGTGTGGATGGCCTCCCCGCTGGATGCCGGCCAGGCGCGATCCATCAGATCGGAACGCCCCACGCAGGCCGAGAGCGGGAAGCCGCCGGTGAGGGCTTTACCCAGGCAGATGAGATCCGGAACCACGGCGGAATGTTCGCACGCGAACCATTTTCCAGTGCGGCCAAATCCGGTGTAGATTTCATCCAGGATCAGAACCACGCCCTGCTCATCGCAAAGACGTCGCAGCGCGGGAAGGAAGTCCGATGGTGGCACACGAATGCCACCGCGTGCCTGCAAGGGCTCGAGGAGAATCGCGCCGACGCGATGTTTTTTTAGCAATGTGCGCACTTGCTCCAAACTTCTTCGAGTGGTGTGACTCGTTCCCTCCTCGGGGAAGGGAGCGAAGTGTCCGAATTCACGAAGTTGGGAACGAAATGGAAATCGAAAGTGCTGACGATGTGTGGTGCTCAGAGCGCCATAGCCGAGTCCGTGATAACCACCCTCGAACGCAATCACTCCTGGTTTGCGGGTGGCGAGAAGTGCTGTTTTCAGCGCGGCCTCCACCGCCTCGAACCCTGAATTGCAAAAGAGGGTCTTGCCGGTGTCTCGCTCACGCTGGCGTCGTCGATGGGTCCACCGTTCGAAAGTGAGCCGGCTGAGCTCGCAGGCCAGCCGAGCCTTCAGCGCGTGGGGATGAACATCCCCCATGGCGTGGAGCAGTGTGCTCATCTGCTGTTGGCCAGCGCGGACCACCGCCGCATTCGCGTGTCCGGCGGCCGCGACGCCGAACGCGGCGGTGAGATCGAGGAAGCGATGGCCTTCTTCATCCCAGACCGCGACGCCTTTGGCGCGCTTCCAAACGATGGGCCATGATCCGTCCGGCTCCAGGAACGTGACGTTCCTGGACTCGTATTTCCGCAGTTGTTCCAAGACCGTTTCCGAAGACATGTGGGCGGGAACCTACCGATTGGTTCAAGGCGTGTCACGTGAAGCCGCGAAGGGTCGCAATCCGTCGGTGCAGGGGTGGTGTTCTCAGCCCATCAATTTTCCCATTGCGCTGAGGGCGGGCGGTTCCCCAGAGTTTGCAAATGAAAGCTGTGGTTTTAGCCGCTGGCAAAGGGACCCGCATGCGGGAGTTGACCCAAGAAATTCCCAAACCGATGCTGCGAGTGCAGGGTCGCCCGATTCTCGAGCACATCCTGGAAGGGCTCAAATCGGCGGGGATCACTGAGGTGTTCGTCGTGACTGGTTTTCGGGCCGAGACGATCGAGGAATATTTCGGAACTGGCAGCCGCTGGGGCTTGAAAATCGTCTATGGTCGACAGCTTGTTCAAGACGGCACCGGAAAGGCACCAGAGCTTGCAAAAACATTCGTGGGCTCGGATGACTTCCTTCTCACCTACGGGGACATTCTGGTGCGTCCCGAGACCTACCAGCAGATGATCCGTCGATTCAAAGAGGGGCCCTTTGCGGGCGTCATTACCGTGACCGGGAGTGAGGATGTGACCAAAGGAGGATTGAATTTTTTCGACGACGCTTTTTGCCTCCGTCGATTGGTGGAGAAGCCCAGTCTAGCCCAGGTGGAGGAGCTTCGACGGGACGGCTGGCTTAAGCCGGGACAGACCGCATGGTACAATGCAGGCATCTATATTTTTCGTCCGGTGGTGTACGAGTTCACCGCGCGACTGGAGAAATCACCCCGGGGCGAGTTCGAGCTGACGGACGCGGTAAACGCGCTGGTGGCCGCCGGCCATCGCATCGCGGGGATGAAGATCGAGGGGCGCTGGGTGGATGTCCGCGATCCCGAGGTGCTCGCTTCATTGGAAGCCGATTCGATCTAGCGGCCTGTCGGGCTCTAGCAGGGCGTCGGACTTAGAACATTCTTTCACAGGGTGCGCGTCCCTGCGGTATCGATGGGTTCCAGGGTTTTCTGGGTGTCGGCCTGCTAGCCAGTTTTGCCTCTTGGCATTCTGCCGCAGGCAGCTTGCTTTCAAGGCCTCAGTCTGGATCGTGAGGACGGGGGTCCAAAAGAAAGCGCTTTTCCCTTAGCGAGCAGATCCATACCCTCTGGCTTAACCCAATGACCCCGTCTGCAACTGAGGCCTCGTGCCGCCTTTGGACCGCTGTTCCTCTGATCCGTTCTGCCCAGCGCAGGATGTCGTCAATCAGACAGATTCGCGGGCTTTGCTGCTTGTTGCTCGTGACCATCGCCAGCGGGACAGCCGCAGACTTGCGGCGTTGGCAGGAGGAACCGGGATATCGTTGGTGCGAGTTGCCTAAACTCACGGAAGGGCATACCGGGTTTAGTGCGGTTACGTCCGGGCAGAGTGGAATCACCTTTACCAATACACTGGACGAGTGGGCTGCGGCTGCCAATCGCGTCTTGGAAAATGGATCAGGAGTGGCGGCGGGTGATTACGATCACGATGGGCGAGTGGACCTCTTCTTCGCGAGCCTTCAGGGCCAATCGAAACTCTTCCGAAATCTCGGTGGATGGAAATTCCAAGACGTCACCTTGGAGTCGGGAATTGTTTGCTCAAATCGGATTTGTCGCGGAGCGGTGTTTGCCGATATCGACGGGGACGGGGATCTCGATCTGCTGGTTTCAGCCACGGGTGCAGGCGTTCTATGCTTCCTAAATCTTGGCAACGGAACCTTTCAAGACTTTACCCGCGAGGCGGGAACCGCAACCCCGTTTGGGAGTTCAACGCTCGCGCTCGGGGATGTCGATGGAGACGGAACGTTGGATCTCTATGTCACCAATTATCGAACCGACGATATCCGCGATCGCGGTCAGGTGGACCTTCAAAAGCAGAACGGCACGTTAATCGTTCCTCCGCCGCTACAGAACCGGTTGCTGGTGGTGAACGGAAAAGTCCAGGAATACGGAGAGCCGGATCTTCTCTATCTCAATCAGGGTGGCGGCCGGTTCAAGCCGGTGTCCTGGATGGATGGGCATTTTCTTGATGAGGATGGGCATCCATTGAAACACGCGCCCTTTGATTGGGGTCTCAGCGCTTCCTTTCGGGACGTGAATGCAGACGGAGCTCCGGATCTTTACGTTTGCAACGATTACTGGACCCCAGATCGTCTTTGGCTGAACGACGGCTCCGGCCATTTTCGCGCCGCCCCACGGCTCGCACTCCGTCATATCAGCGCCAGTTCCATGGGGGTGGACTTCGCCGACGTGGATCGGGACGGGCACCTGGACTTTGTCGTCGTCGATATGCTCAGCCGAGATCCGAGGGCGCGCAGGCGACAACTCCCCGGACATATGCCGGATGCGGTCCTGGTGGACCGGATCGACTCGCGGCCGCTCGTGAATCGAAACACCTTCCAGCACGCGCGCGGGGACGGGTCGTACGAGGAGCTGGCGGAGTTCTCGCAGATCTCGGCATCGGACTGGTCCTGGCAGCCGATCTTTCTGGATGTGGATCTGGATGGGTACGAGGACTTGCTGATCTCGACTGGCCACACGAAGGGGGTCAACGACCTAGATGCCAACGAGGCGATCCAGGCCATGCAGCATCCCTGGAATCGAACGAATGGAATGGTGAGGTTCCAGGGAACGGAGATGCCCTTTCAAAAGGCTTATACGACAGAGCGAATGATGCATTCCCGCCTCTACCCGACTCTTAGCGGGCCGATCGTGGCCTTTGAGAATCTTCACCCGCTGAAGTTTCGGGAACGAACCACAGAGTGGGGCTTGGCGGTCGATGGGGTGCATCATGGAATGGTCCTGGCTGATCTCGACAATGACGGGGATCTCGATCTTGTCGTGAACAATCTTGGGACCGAGGCGGGCCTGTTCCGAAATGAAACCGCAGCCCCTCGCGTGTCGGTGCAGTTGAAAGGTCTCCCACCGAATAGCCAAGGAATCGGCGCTCGAGTTGCTCTCTTGAATGGAGTGATCGGGAAGCAGTCGCAGGAGCTGGTTTCCGGCGGACGTTATCTTTCAGGCTGCCAGGCTATGCTGACTTTTGCAGCCGCGATTGTTCCAGGGCCCATGCGATTAGAAGTCCACTGGCGGAGCGGGCGCGAGTCAGCCCTTACCAACATCATTGCGGGCCGCCTCTACGAGGTCTACGAATCCAGTACCTCACCTCTTACCCCGCCCTCGCCCCTTCGTGCTAATCCTCTTTTCGAGGATGTCAGCGATCGGATTTCACATACTCACAGTCAATTGCCGTATGATGATTTCGAGAACCAGCCGTTGCTCCCCCGGCGACTCAGTCGGTTCGGCCCGGGCGTCAGTTGGTGTGACCTGGACCAGGATGGCCGCGAGGATCTGGTGGTGGGGGCGGGTCGCGGCGGCCAGCTCGCCGCGTTCCGAAACTTAGGGAAGGGCCAGTTTGAACTTTTTCCCGCTTCTTGGTTTAGCAACTCTGTGGGTCGTGGGCAGACAACGATACTGGGAGGTGTTTTTAAGAAGGGTCGCAGAGACCTATTGGTTGGAATTTCTTCAGTTGAAGACGGAATGGCTTCAAGGGCAGGGGTCCTAGGCTTCAAGATGGGAGGGGAAGCCGGTCCTAGCGATGAAATCCCAGGTTCCGAGTCGAGTGTGGGCCCTTTAGTGTTGGCGGATTTGTATGGGTCGGGATCATTGGACCTTTTTGTAGGAGGTCGATCGGTGCCCGGCCGCTATCCAGAAAACGCAGAGTCGAGGATTTATCGCTCCACACAACAGGGATGGAGGCTTGATGAACGGAACACGGCTGCTCTGCGCTCGGTAGGGATGGTGAGCGGTGCGGTGTGCAGTGACCTGGATGGTGATGGTTTTCCTGAACTGATTCTAGCCTGCGAGTGGGGGCCAGTCCGGATTTTCCACAATCGGCAAGGAGCTCTTGAGGAGGTGACGGCCGACCTAGGCTTGGCAGGACTTACGGGCTGGTGGGCGGGGGTCGCTGCAGGGGATTTTGACGGGGATGGCCGAATGGATCTGGTGGCTAGCAACTGGGGGTTAAACTCAACTTACACGGCCAGCGCAGACCAACCTGTCGTGCTCTTCTACGGAGACCTGGCTGGTAGGGGGCAGCGAGACCTATTGGAGGCTGATTTTACAACTGAAGGCACCCGGCTGCTTCCACGCTGCACGCTCGCAGATTTGCTCCCCTCCTTCCCAGGCTTACGCGATCGATTCCCGACCCACCGCTCCTTCTCGGAGGCCGGAGTGGCGGAGGTTTTGGGAGAAGGACTCTCACGTTCGACACAGCGTCGGGCGACGACCCTGGGTTCAATGGTGTTTCTGAATCGCGGGAACCGCTTCGACACGCTGTTGCTGCCTGTGGAAGCCCAATACGCGCCCGCCTATGGTGTCGCTGTTGGGGATTTGGATGGTGATGGGGCAGAGGACGTATTCTTGGCACAGAACTTCTTTGGGATGCCGCCGGTCCAAGCGCGATTGGATGCGGGTCGAGGTTTGTGGTTGCGGGGTGATGGTCGTGGCGGGTTCACCGCAGTGCCTGCGAAAGACTCCGGAGTAGAAATTTACGGAGAGCAGCGCGGAGTGGCGTTCGCGGATTATGACGGGGACGGGCGAGTGGATCTGGTGGTGTCGCAAAACCGCGAAAAGACCAAGCTTTTCCACAATCTTCGAGCTCGCCCAGGGTTGCGGGTGGAGTTGGAGGGATCGGAGGGCAATCCCAAGGCGGTGGGCGCGATGATTCGGCTCGATAGCGGGGTAGGATGGGGCCCAGCGCGGGAGGTGACCGCCGGCTCTGGATATCTATCCCAAAATGGTGCAGTCCAAATCCTTTCGGTGACCGGCGAGCCCCTCCGCATTAGGGTGCGATGGCCAGGTGGGTCGATAACCGAAAGCGCAATCCTAGATGGGGTACGCCGCGTTCGGCTCGGAATGGATGGTTCGGCTCGAGGGCTACCCGCTGCTGCTTCCGAGCGCTGATCAGGAGAGATCAGCATCAGCATGAGTGCCGGAATCCGGGGGTCGCTACCGCGATTGGCAGGCGATAATCGCGCAATAATCGAGTTAAGGATTGCAAAAGGAGTATCCCTTTACTAAAAGTAACCCATCCCAGAATCCAAACATGGTTTGCATGACTCAAATTGTCTATGATCCGTCGTCTCGTGTGCTCGTGTACGGATTCTTTCTTCAACCAAACCAACCCCTAGCACTCTGCGTGAAACCCAAAGCGCAGCGGTGCGACTAAAGCAGTACAGTCAAAGTAATACGTTTATGAACGCTATCCTCCCAACCCTACGTCGCTCCGGCACGTCCTCCCAGGATGCCGGTATGACGAGCGGCGGACAGCATGGTCGACGCAGCACTGCGTCTCGCATGAAGTCTGTCGGAACTCAGGCTGCCCTCGCATTGGGCAGCCTTTTTGCGTCCGCATTTCTCGCCTCGGCAGCTCCCAAGCTGTATCCCGGCGTCGTTCAGCTGGACTACTACCTGAATATCGGTGGCGTCGCGATTACGGATCTTACCGGCAACGCGAAGTACCCGAGCAGCCCAGATCAGGTTCTCTTTCGGCCGTCCGCCCAGTCTGACTGTGGCTTCGGGGACAACTACGGTATGGCGATGAGTGGTCTCTTCACCCCTGCAGCAGATGGTGACTACACCTTCTATGTTTCGGGTGACGATCATATCGAGCTCTGGCTGAGCTCCAATGATGCTCCAGCGAATTTGGTCAAGGTCGCGGTCGAACCTGATTGGAATGACTGCAAGCAGTGGATCACCGGAAACACCGGCGGAGGCCGTGCTGATGGCGGTCGTCCGACGAGTGCGAATGTCAATTCCGCGCAAGTCGCCCCGAACATTACGGTTCCGATCGCCCTGCAGGGTGGGAAGGTAACAGTTTAGCTCATTTCGGGCGTGATCTGCGGCGACATCCCTTGGGTTTGCGATGGCCAGAGGGATGAGGGGAGCCGAGCGCATTGCGATAGAAGGCGCGCTGAGGGCGTTGGTTGGCTCATTTGGCCGGACTGCGCAACATTCTAGATTTTGTGCTGGCGTCCCTTGATCC
>JAYTTC010000039.1:0-2798 GCA_043745255.1 Verrucomicrobiales bacterium | reverse complement strand
GCATCCTGTCGGACTTGCCCGCCGGACATGCGCTACAGAGGATGGAAATCGCGTGAGGCGCGCGCGCTGCAGTTCTGTAGTGTGGGCCGTATCGGCCCATCCTCCCCAGCCCCGATCGTCCGATACGGACGACACTACAGAAGACGGAAACCGCGTGAAGGCATGCCAGCTGCAGTTCTGTAGAGTGGGCCTTCAGCCCTCAAGTAGTTTTTGTTTCGATACCTGGGGCGTTGCCCCAGGCTGAGAGGGTGCCGCGCCTTTGGCGCTAGAGTCCGACGGCCTGTTAGCGCCTTCGCGAAGAGGATCCGGGACGGTTCGGGGGTGGACGTCGCCCCGATGTTGGGGGACCCGAACGATCGGGTCGTCCAGGCCTAGGTGCACCGCCAGCGCGGTCTTGCGGTTTGGACCTGGCAGGCTGAGAGGGACGTCCGCTGCGATCTTGCGGCGTTGAGCTTGCCCTGGCTGGTCGTGAGGAGTTCGCGTCGCGGCTCGGGCTCCGCTGAGGTCGAGCGCTTCGGTCCTGCTTTTGCGGGTTGGGTCTGCCTGCTCGTTCGAAGCGTTGATCCCGGCTCTGCCTCTGCTGATGCCGCGCACCGCGAGGTTGGGCTTGCGACCCGGTGTCGGCGGTCCGCGAGGCGCTCGAGGGGCGATTTGGATTTTGCTCGGCTCGTGCATAACGATCCCTTGGCTGCCCACCGGGAATTGCGGGTCGTTCAGACCGCGTATCGCGACCGGAACTTCTCTGGAGCCGTGGATTGAGATCTTGTGCTTTTGAGCCAGGCCTGCTGGGTCTGCCGGCTCGCGGAGCGTTTGGATCTCGATTTGGATTTTGCTCTGCCCGAGAATAGCGATCCCCAGGTTGAGCACTCACCCTTCCAGGTCGCTCGAAACGTGAGTCGCGAGTTTGGTGCGAGGGGCCTCTTTCATCGGGTCGACGCCGGACGTCGCGGTGAGTCGAGCTGCTTAGCATCGGACGGCCGGATTGGGCCGAACGCAGGGTACGGTCCGGTGCGGCCGGACGCGAGGGTCCGGTTCGGCGTGGTGGGCCACTGCGATCCGTCCGGGCAGGAGCGGGCCGATCGGAGGCTCGGGGAAAACGATCGCGGCGAGCCGGTGGCGCGGGATGCGGTCGCTCGGGTCTTTGCTGCTCCTGCGGCCGTCGCGATGGCGGCGCGGGGCGGCGAGCCGACTTGGTGGAATGAGCGGTTTGGCCTCCCGCCAGCCGGAAGTCGACCTGTTTTTTGAAGCGATCCACCTTGGCGATCTGCACCTCCAATCGATCTCCCAGCTTGATGACTCTTCGAGTACGTCGTCCGACAACTTGCAGGCGCGCAGGGTCGAAGACATAGAAGTCATCTTTCAACTCGGAGAACGGAACCATCCCGCTCATCCCCAGGCCTGTCACATCGACGAAAAACCCAAAATTCCGCAGGTCCGTAACCAGCGCGGGGTAGCGCTGGGGGCTGGCCGATTTGAGCTGTGATTCGAGGAAGGCGTAAAGCTTCACGTCCTTGCTGTCACGTTCCGCGTCCGATGAATTGCGCTCGGTGGTGGAGATGTGCTCGGAGGTTTCCTTGAGCGCTTGCTTGGTCGCGTGAACGTGGTCGAACAACGCGCGGTGGACCACTAGATCCGCATAGCGACGGATGGGTGAGGTGAAATGCGCGTAGTGTTTTTTCGCCAGTCCGTAGTGACCCAAAGGCTCGATGGCGTAACGGGCCCGCATCATGGACCTGAGGAAACCAATCTTGAGCGCAGGCCCGATGGCCAGAGTGCCCAGCTGATGCAGGAGTTTCTGCACTTCAACGCGGTGACTCAGGTTCCCGCACGCAACGTGGTGGCTGAGGACCTCTTCTCGATATTCCTGAATTCGGCGGGCGTCCGGCTCCTCGTGCACGCGGTGGATGGCGGGTCGGTTCAGTTGAAGCAAGCAGGCCGCCACAGCTTCGTTGGCCAGCAACATGAACTCTTCGATCAACTGATGCGAAATGTCATTCTCCACTCGCTCGATCAGCGAAACATGGCCTTGCTCATCAAGTCGAATTTTCATCTCCGGAAAATCGAGTTCCAACGCTCCCGCGTCGAACCTCAGGCGGCGGATGCGCTGCGCGAGTTGGTTCGCGTGATGCAGCATTTCCTCGATAGGACCCGACGGCGGACGTTGCAGAATTTCGAAGGCCTCGCGGTAGCTGAAGCGGCGCTGCGAATGGATCACCGCTGGGAAATGACGGGTCTTCAAGACTCGCCCGTTCTCATCGATAAGGAACTCCATGCACTTCGTCAGACGATCCACGTCCGGCTTGAGCGAGCAGAGATCATTACTCAATGCCTCGGGCAGCATCGGAATCACACGATCGACCAAATAGGTCGAGTTGCCGCGTCGACTCGCCTCCTCGTCCAGCGCGGTGCCTGCTTTCACATAGTGCGAGACGTCGGCGATGTGGACCCAGAGTTTCCAGTGCTCAGCGGAAACACGTTCAAGACAGATGGCGTCGTCGAAGTCCTTGGCATCATCCGGGTCGATGGTCACCACCGAATGGCTGCGGCAATCTTCGCGTCCGACGAGTTCCTCAGGATGAACCTCGCTTCCAATCGCGCCGGCTTCGTCCAGGACAGCCTTGGGGAAATGGAGCGGGAGATTGTATTGGCGGAGCACGGAGAGCATGTCCACGCCCTCCTCATCGGAAGCTCCGAGAACCTCCACGATCTCGCCTTCTGGGTTGGTGTGCCGGGACTCCCAGGCGCGTAGCTCCACTACCACTTTGTCTCCCGCGAGCGCCTTGCGTCCGACGTCCTTG
>JAYTTC010000038.1:0-2810 GCA_043745255.1 Verrucomicrobiales bacterium | reverse complement strand
CAGTGCCGAGGGGTGCACCGACGGGTGACGCAGTGATGGAGGCGCTGCGTAGACGCGCATAGTGGTTGATTGAGCTCGGTGCCGCACCCTGAGTGCGGTTGACCAGGCTGCTCAGCTGGATGGGTTCGCCTTTGGAACTTCGAACGAAAACCGTGTCAAGATCCTGCGGAGTGAGGCGTGAGCTTCGGTCCAGCTGGGCGATGACGTTATATTCCTTCCCGCCAACTTTGAGTCGACTGAGGTCGAGTCCACCGAACAGAATTTGTACCGTGCGGGAAATGTCCTCCACACTGACGCCCAGAGAGGCCGCGCGCTTGCGATCGATATCCAATCGCAGCTCCGGCTTGTTCACCTCATAGGAGACCCGCACGGCCTGCAGGTTGGTGGACGCTCGGAGCTGGTTGGCAATGGCGGCCGCGGTCGAACCAAGCACCTCCAGATCCTGGTGCTGCAGGATCAATTCGAAGGGAGCTCCGAAGCTGCGCCCGATGGCCTTGGGAATATTAGGAATAGCAATGGCCCCTTCCACCTCGTTGCGGAACTGGGAGCTCAGGCCTCCAGGACCGTTCACCATCTCCTGAACGCTGCGTTTCCGATCTGCCTTTAGGGTGACGAACAGCATCCCTGAGCTCGCCTGTCCTGGACCATTAAATCCCGGAGCCACCATTCCGGCGTAATTCTCCACTTCGGGAAGTTTCTTCACCAGCGCTTCCATTTTTTTGAGCTGCCGATCGGTGAACTCGCTGGTCGATCCATTGGGTGCGATCAGCATGCAGAAGAGTCGACCCTTATCCTCCTCCGGAAGGAAATCTTGGTCGAGGGATCGATAAGCGATCGCCATGAGGACGAAGGAGGCGAGGGTGAGGAGAATCATCGATGGCCGGTGACGAAGCGAAAAGCGAAGCCCGCGAGCGTAGGCCGCCGCCAATCCATCCAGTAACCATCCAAAGAAGCGAAAGACATGCCCATGCTTCTGGTCGTGGATGGGCTTGAGCAGGCCAGCGGCCATGCAGGGAGAAAGCGTGAGCGCGACGAAGGCTGAGAGGGTCACCGAGCCCGCGATGGCCACGGCGAACTCGACGAACAGACGTCCGGTCTGGCCAGTTTGAAAGGCAAGCGGAAGAAAGACCGCCACCAGGGAGGCGGTGATGGCAATGATCGCGAAAGAGATTTCTTCCATCGCTTTGAACGCCGCCTCGCGCGGTGCCATGCCTTGCTCGATGTAGCGATAGATCGCCTCGAGCACGACGATAGCGTCATCCACCACCACGCCAATCGCCAGGACCAAGGCGAGCATGGTAAGGATGTTGATCGAGTAGCCGAGGAAGTGGAGCAAGGCAAACGTGCCGACGATGGAAACCGGGATTGCCACGGTCGGGATGATCGTCGAACGCACATCTCGAAGAAAAACGAAGATGATGAGGATCACCAGGCCGAAGGCGATCGCGAGGGTTTCCCAGACCTCGCTGATGGCTTTTTCCACGTAGGTGGATTCGTCGTATCCGATTTCCATCAACACCCCCGTGGGCAGGGTGCCGCGCAGAGCTGCGACTTCTCTTTTGATTCCTTGCGCGACGGTGATCGTGTTGGCCTTGGATTGCTTCACGATTCCGAGAAAGACGCAGGGCTTGCCATTGGCCCGAGCGAGAGTGCGATAATCTTCAGCGCCGTCCTCGGCTCGTCCGACATCGCGCATTCGAACCAGAGTAGACGCGGTGGCGCGAACCACAAGCTCACCAAACTCCTCGGCGGTTTTCATTTCCCCCCGGGTTTGAATGGTCATCTCCCGATCTAGATTCTCCACACGGCCGCTGGGGAGTTCGACGTTCTGTTCGCGCAGTGCTCTCTGCACATCGAGTACCGTCACTTGACGCGCGGCCATCTTCTCGGAATCCAGCCAAAGACGCATGGCATAGCGCTTCTCGCCTCCGATAATGATCGAAGACACCCCCTCGACGGTTTGAAAGCGCGGTTTGATTTGCCGTTCGGCGAGGGTCGTGAGCTGGAGGGGAGTGTAGATATCGCTGTACAAGGAAATCCAAATGATGCCGTTGGCATCCGCGTCCTGCTTGGCAACGATGGGCTCACGGACGTCGAGCGGGAGCCCCCCCCGCACCCGACTCACGCGATCCCGTACATCTTGAGCCGCCAGGTCGATATTGCGGGAGAGATTGAACTCGATGACGATACTGCTGACCTGCTCTCGGCTCTCGCTCGTCAGAGTCTTGATTCCCTCGATATTATTGATCGCCTCTTCCAGCCGCTCGGTAACTTCGGTTTCGACCACCTGGGCGTTGGCTCCCGGATAGACAGTGGTGACGCTGACGATGGGCGGATCGATATCCGGAAGCTCGCGGACCGGAAGCCGGGAGAGGCCGATGATGCCGAACAGAACCACCGCGAGATTCATCATCGTCGCGAGGACCGGCCGTTGGATGCTGGCGCGTGAGAGAAACATGGCTTGTCCTTAGTTGTAGGGTGCGGCCTTTTCCGGAGGCGCATTCTTGACCGGCATTCCCGGGGCGATCTTTTGAATGCCCTCCACGATCACCAGCTCCCCGGCTTTCAATCCCTCGATGACCTCGGCCTTGCCCGCGAGACGGAGTCCAATCTTGACCGGCCTGATCTGCACCAGCCCCTGCCCGTCGATCACGTACACCAACACCGAGTCGCCGCTGTGGAGCAGCGCAGGCTCGGGTATCACCAGCGCGGTAACAGTTTAGCTCATTTCGGGCGTGATCTGGGGCGACATCCCTTGGGTTTGCGATGGCCAGAGGGATGAGGGGCGCCGAGCGCATTGCGATAGAAGG
>JAYTTC010000037.1:0-2818 GCA_043745255.1 Verrucomicrobiales bacterium | reverse complement strand
ATAATTCTGCGAAAGTTCAGCAGGAAAGAAGTCGGTCACTTTCTTCCCTAAAATCTCTTCCAGACAAGATACCCCCAACAGCCTTCGGTGCGCCTCGTTGTCGAGGATGTAGCCGCACTCCAAATCCTTCGCGTAAATGTAATCAGGAAGATTATCAATCAAGCTCCGCAGCAGATTTCTCTCGGTCGCGAGCGCTTGCTCCGCATTCTTGAGGGCGGTGATCTCGCGGGAGATCCCGAAGGTGCCGATCATCCGGCCCTGCTTATCGCGAAGAGGAAGCTTGGAGGTAATCACCCAACTCTCCGACCCGTCGGGCAAGGATTCCCGCTCGACCTTGTTGAGCATCGGCACCCCGGTCTCCATGATGCGCTTCTCATCCTGAAACGCATCCTCGGCGTGCTCAGCTGCGAAAAAATCGGAGTCGGACTTCCCAATCAACTCGCGCGGGTGGTTCAGCTTAAAACGCTCGGCAAGGGAACGATTGGTTTTGAGAAACCGACTTTGCGTGTCCTTGATGAAGATCCGATCGGGAACATTGTCGATGATTGTGAACAGGAGGTCGCGCTCGTGTGCGAGGGCGTCCTCCGCCTGTTTGCGCTCGATAGAGTAGCGAATCGCGCGGATCAGAAGAGGTCCGTCCACGTCCCGCTTGCTGAGATAGTCTTGAGCTCCCTCGTGGACAGTCTGAATAGCCAGTTCCTCATCCTCCAATCCACTGAGGACGATGATCGGAACCTCGGGTGCCGCCAGATTTGCCGCCCGAAAGGTCGCGAGTCCCTTGCTATCAGGCAGGCTCAAATCCAGAAGAATGAGGTCAATCGAGCCCTGAACGATGTGGCCGATCGCCTGCGCGAGCGTCGTGACATGCAGGATTTCGAAGGGATGCCCGGGAGAATCCATCAGGTGGACACGGAACAGATGTGCATCACCTGGATTGTCCTCCACCAACAAAACCGTCCGCTGTGGGACCGTGGAATTCATAGTCACGCTAGGCGTTTGACCGAACGAGCCCATAGAAGCGATCAAAGGACAAGAGAGCAAGCCTGCGCACCGGGGGTCTTCATTTTGGATTTGCTCCATCCCGCTGAAACCTCTTAGCTGCAACCGCACTCTTTAAGTCCGATGAGTTTTCTCGCTCCATGGTTTTTGGTTGGCGCCCTGGCGGTGGGGATGCCGATTCTTTTCCACCTTATCCGCCGTACGATCCGCGAGAAGCAGCCGTTCAGCTCCCTGATGTTTCTGCTGCCGACCCCTCCTCGAATCACTCGACAGAGTCGGCTCGAGAATCTGCTCCTTCTCCTCTTTCGCTGTCTGGTGATCGGGCTGCTCGCGCTGGCCTTTGCCCGACCGTTCATTCAAAAACCGATCGCAAACGATCCCGCCTCCGATTCGGCAAGGCAACGCGTGGTGCTGATCGACATCAGCGCAAGCATGCGCCGCGAGGATCTGTGGGCTCAGTCGGTCGGTCGAGCAGAGCAGGTGATCGCGTCGTCGGATCCCGGAGACATCGTGGCCTTGTCGACTTATGATCAGGCGACCCACCCGGTGGTCACTCTCGAGCAATCCAAGACCCTGTCCCCCACCGAGCGACGAAACACTCTTCGGCAGGCGCTCTCCACTCTAAAACCTGGATGGGGGAACGCTCATCTCGGTTCGGCGCTTCTCGGCGTTTCCGAAGGATTCGACACCTCCGGAACGGGAGTGGACTCCCGACCCCGAATGCATCAGATCATCCTTATTTCAGATTTGGCCGACGGTTCGAGCTTGGCCGGGCTCCAGGGCCACGAATGGCCAAAAGGACTTGAAGTCCTGCCGCAACCCGTGCGAGTCAAACACCCTACCAATGTCGGCTTGATGCTGCTCCCAGAGCATGGCGATGAGGAAAGTCTGGATGGAACGGCCCTGCGGTTTCGTGTCACTAATTCCAGCGATGCACAGCGGGAGCAGTTTCGACTGCGGGTTCAAGGGGGCGCGACCAACACCCCCCCGAGCCTCGACCTTTACGTTCCGCCGGGTCAAACCCGCGTGCTTTCTGCCAGGGTCGCCAGCGGGAAGGTCGCGGAGCTCCGTCTCGAGGGAGACGACGCAGACTTCGACAATACGGTACGTTGGCTGCCTCCGCTCCAGGAGAGGGTCACGATCCTCTACTTGGGCAATGACGCAGAGGCAGATCCGAATCAATCGGCGTACTATCTGCAGCGGGCGTTCACGAGCACGCGACACCGGGCCCTCGAGCTACGAGTTCGAAAACCCACCGAAGCCCTCGCTGCGTCAGATCTGGCGGATGTTTCATTGATTATCGCCGCTTCTGAACTTTACACTGCCACTGCTAGCAGCCTTCGCGTGGCGATCGAATCCGGAAGAACGCTCTTACTCAGCCTGCCCAACGCGAGCGCCGAGACCCGCTCCGGGCTGGGAACGTTGCTGAATTCAGGAGGAGTCAAACTCAGCGAGGCCTTGAAGAGGAATTTCAGTCTCTTCGGTCAAATCGACTTCACCCATCCGCTGTTCACCCCTTTTGCCGATGCCCGATTCAACGATTTCACCAAGATTCACTTTTGGAAGCACCGTCTCCTCCTCGCCGAAGGGCTGCCGCCGGCGACACGCATCGTGGCTTCTTTCGACGACGAATCCCCTGCCTTGCTCGAGATTGGCATCGGGAAAGGCTCCGTCCTGATCCTCACCGCCGGATGGCAACCCGCCGACAGCCAGTTGGCTCTTTCAACCAAGTTTGTCCCCTTGCTCTATTCCATTCTTGAGCGAAGCCGACCGAGCGGTTTGTCCTTGGATCAATTCTTCGTCGGCGACGCCCTTCCTC
>JAYTTC010000036.1:0-10481 GCA_043745255.1 Verrucomicrobiales bacterium | reverse complement strand
TGGGCCGATACGGCCCACACTACAGAAGACAACCTACGCAACGGAGAGGACCCGAAGTTCCGACAACAATATCGAGGACGGAAATATCCGGTCGGCTGAATGGGTCCGGGCCCGAATCGTCCGATACGGATGACCCTACGGAAGACCGGCTGCAGCTCTGTAGTGTGGGCCGTATCGGCCCATCCCCGTCTCGTGTCTTCGAATCTGCGAGACTCCATTCTCACGCCCTTTTAATTGCACCCGTTTGCTGGAGAGACGAATCCCGAATGTTGCCCTGCTGGATCGAATCCGCTAGCGTGCCCTCCCATGAACCGTTTGGCTGTGCTGCTGCTCGTCGCGGTAGGAATTTTCATCGGCCCCTCCGTCAGAGCTCAGGATAATTGGACTCAGTTTCGGGGGCCGCTCGGCAATGGGATCACCCTTTCTCGACGTCTCCCTCTCAGGTGGAGCGAAACCAATAACGTCATTTGGAAAACCGCCATTCACGGGAAGGCTTGGTCTTCCCCCGTGATCTGGAGCAACTCGGTGTGGATGACCACCGCCACACCCGATGGTCGAGAGCTCTCGGTGCTGAAGGTCGATCGTTTATCCGGCAAGATTCTGATGGATAAGATCCTCTTCGATATCGAAAAGCCGCAGTATGCTGATCGATTTAATAGCTACGCTTCCCCGACTCCGATCGTCGACGAAGGACATGTTTACCTGACTTTTGGATCCCCTGGCACCGTCTGCCTCGATGCGGACAGTGGCAAGGTGCTCTGGGAGCGACGCGATTTCGTCTGCAATCACTTTCGCGGTGCCGCGTCGTCGCCGGTGCTCTTTCTCGATCGACTGCTCTTAAACTTCGATGGAAGTGATCAACAGTATGTTGTGGCTTTGGATAAGAAGACCGGCCAGACACTCTGGCAAACCAAACGGTCGGTAGACTTTCGGGATTTGAAACCGGATGGGAAGATCGATCGCGACGGAGATATGCGCAAGGCCTTCTCTACACCCCTGGTCCTTCTTCATGATGGACAGTTCCAGGTCATCAGCCTCGGATCGAAGGCACTTTATTCCTATGACTTCGCCACCGGGCGCGAGCGCTGGCGCACCGAAGATCCCACTGCCCACAGCGGGAGTGTGCGTCCGGTGGCAGGGCTCGGCTTGATCTTCGCCTGCACCGGCCTTTCGAAGGGCCAGCTGTGGGCAATCCGGCCGGGCGGATCGAATGTTGTCACCGACAGCCATGTAGTGTGGAAGGTCACCCGCAATGTTCCGACTCGCCCCTCACCCGTGTTGGCAGGCGAACTTCTCTATCTGGTGGATGACGGCGGGATCGCGAGTTGCCTGGTAGCAAAGACCGGCGAAGAGCTCTGGCGGGAGCGGATTGGAGGCAACTATTCTTCGTCGCCCATCGCCAGCGGAAACCGTCTGTACTTTCTCAACGAGGAAGGCAAGGCCACCGTTCTGGAACAAGGTCGCGTGTTTAAAATCCTCGCTCAAAACCAGCTTGATGACGGGTTCATGGCCTCTCCTGCGGTTTACGGCCGATCCCTCTTTCTTCGCACCAAGACCCATCTATACCGGATTGAGGAGAAGCTCGCGGAGGCGGGGCGTTAAGAGTGAGTGGCGAGGCGGCTCGACTCGTCGATGAAGGAGCAGATGTACTCGCAGATGCCCGACTTTACCTCGATGTCGAATCCTGACTTGGCGGCGATCTTAAACACCTCTCCGGCGGGGTAAATCTTTACCTCCGACTGCCCGTCCACCTTGACGGAGCAGGCTCCGGAAACGATTTCCATGAGCTCGGCTTTGTCGGTCCCAAAGTGGAACTTGCCAGGATAGATCAAGCCCAGGGTCTTCTTGCTCTTGTCCGGGAACAGAAGGGTGTGACTCACCACCTTGCCGTCGAAATATATGTTCGCTTTGGCCACCGCGGTGACGCCCCTGAATTCAGCAGGAATAGATGACATGCTTCCCAGCTTTGGTGGCGAATCCTGGAGTGTCAAGCGCTGGGTATTCGTGCAGTCCGCGCGCTCTCCAATCCGTGGGTTGCGTGGGGCAAGGAGACTGGCTTACTGTCTCGGCTCTGGATGAAACCATCTTCTGAAAAATCCAAAACGCCGGTGCGTGTCGGGCTGATCTCGCTGGGGTGCGCCAAGAACCTGGTCGACGCGGAGATCATGCTGGGTGCCCTGTTGAAAAGTGGCGTTGAGATTACCAATGATCCCGGTCAGGCCGACGCCCTTATCGTCAATACCTGCTCATTCATCGATTCAGCTCAGGAGGAGAGTGTGGATGCGATTTTGAATTCCGCTGCAGAACGGGATCAGCTTCGTCCTCAGCAGGGTTTGATTGTCTCCGGCTGCATGCCGCAGAGGTTTCGGGAGGAATTGCCCAAGCTGCTTCCGGAGGTGGATGCCTTCATGGGAATCGATCAGGTTGCCGATGTGGCCGCCTTGGTGAAGCAGGCAGTGGAGCATCGGAGACAGAAGCTAGAACAGCAGTCTGCTGGCGCTGTAGCGCGGTCCGGTTCCCGCAAAGCGCGAGTGAGTTCCCGATTGGCTGAACTCGAGAAGGGGCATAGCCACTCTCATCACGAAACGGCGGAAAGCGTCCGAGGAACGGAAAAATTTGGAAATACCAGGACCGTGGTCGGTGCGGTCGCGGCTGAGGAACTAGCGCCTGTAATGGACGTGAATGTTCGTCCGACCTATATCCCAGACTATGCGACGCCCCGATTCCGTCTGACTCCGCGACACTTTGCTTATGTAAAGATCGCCGAAGGCTGCAACCATCCCTGCAGCTTTTGCATTATTCCTCGGATGCGTGGATCGCATCGCAGCCGGACCCAAGCCGATGTGGTGCGAGAGGCGCGGGCTCTGATCGCGGACGGCGTCAAGGAGCTGAATCTGATCTCCCAGGACTCCACCTATTACGGGCTCGATCTCCGTCCCCAGCACACTCGGGCGATTTCCTCGCCGGAGAAATTTTCTGCTGCCACCAAAGCACTCGCTACCGATGCCACCACGCTTTGCACGTTGTTGCGTGAGCTGAATGCAATTCCGGGAGAGTTCTGGATTCGACTCCTTTACACGCATCCTGCTCATTGGACCGATGAGCTCATCCAAACCCTCGCGGAGTGTCCGAAGGTGGCTCGCTATGTCGACATGCCGTTGCAGCATATTCACGACGCGATGCTTGAGCGGATGCGACGCGAAACCACCAGCGCTTACATCGAGGAACTCATCGCCAGGATTCGTGCGGGAGTTCCCGGGATCGCGCTCCGCACCACCTTCATAGTGGGATTTCCTGGCGAGACAGAGGCTTACTTTCAATCGCTCCTTAAATTCATTCGCACCACGCGATTCGAGCGCCTCGGCGTGTTTACTTATTCCAAGGAGGAAGGCACTCGCGCCGGTAAGATGGATCAACAGGTGATTGATCGGGTGAAGAAACGCCGTCGCGAGTTAACGATGGCGGAGCAGCATCGGGTGGCTCGAGAGGTGAGTGAAGGATTTGTGGGTCGCACGATCCGAGTGCTGGTGGAATCTCCAGCCAACGCGCGCGCCTTGCAGCAGGCGAACATCAGCTCCTGGGAGCACGGTCTCATTCGCGAAGCGGATGAGGACCTCCAGCAGCTCAAAGGCGAGTACTGGGTGGCACGCGGGGAGGCGGATGCACCGGATATTGATGGCCGGGTCTACGTCAAAGGAAAGCTAACCCCGGGCCAATTTGCGGAAGTGAAAATCATCGGGCACACGGATTACGATCTGATTGCAAAGCCAGTCTGAGTGGGGGGCGGGAACTCGTAATTAGTGTCCCGATACCCTCACGAGCCTCCTCGACGAGTTGTGTCTGCAATCTCTCGATACGCTTCTAAGAATTTTCGTCCCATGGTGGCGGGAGAAAGATATTCCCGAACACGTGCCAGGGTTTCCGAACTCACCTCGCCTCGGGACATGGAGGGATGCTGACATGCCTTTCGCACCGCGTTGGCGCATGCTGTGACATCGCCCACAGGGAAGAGAAATCCGTTCTCATTTGGAACGACGTAGTCGACGATTCCGCCGACTTCGCTGGCCACCACCGGAACTCCGGCCACCACCGCTTCCTTGACCGCATTGGGACTGTTGTCCGCCCGTGAGGGGTAGATCAGAAGCGTGGCCTGCTCGAGCTCGGCCGCGATCTCATCGGAAGTAAGATGGTTCTTAAATCGCAGACGTGACCAAAGCTCGGGTGAGACAGCGCGACGATACTCTTCAAGGGTCTCGGTGGCGGCCCCTCCGATCAGGACCACGTCGAAGGACAACTCATTGCGGAGTGAGTCGAGCGCGTGAAGCAGAACGTCGGTGCCCTTGGCGTGTCCGAGCGTGCTGATGGATAGGAAGCGCCTCGGTTGCGAGATAGGCCGTCGCGTGAGCTGATGAAAACCCCAGCTGGGCGCGTGCTCGATCTGACGGAGCTGCAGCCGCGGGTAGCGTTCGCGCAGATACTGGACGGCGAAGCTGGATTCGGCAGAGACATTGCGGAGATGAGAGAGGCTCCATCGTTCGAGTCGCGCAGCGAAGCGTTGATAGGAGTTGGCCACCCCGAGCTCGGTCATCCAGCCCATCAACCCCTGCATCGTCACCAGGCTGGGATAGCGGAGGCGTGATGCGATCAGCGCTGCGCCGTTTTCCGAGCCCCAGGCGTGGACGACATCCGGACCGATACTTCGAAGTATTCGGGCGACGTAATAGGTATCGAGCCAGAAGAGCGACGGTGCCCGCAATCCTCCCCGCGTTTTCACGCAATGAAAGGTGGTATTGCCCTGTTGGAAACTGAGGCTGTGGGGAAATTGTTTTCGAAGGACGATGATGTGGAGGCGAAGATTGGACTCTTTCTGCAGCTCGGTCAGCAAGACGCGTTGCCAGGTGGCGGGATGCATCTTGGGCAGTGTGCCCAATTCCTCTGGCAGCCCGTCGATCCACTCGATTGGGAAATAGGTGAACCAGGCGACGGTGAGGGGAGTGCTCATGCGGACGCTCTCGCTGGAATACGCTCATGCGATCCAGCTCGCCCAGGACGAACTTGTAGTGCTGCCGTTCGGGAACGATCCGTGTGGGACGTCATTTGCGAACCTTGAACAGGCCTAACACTGAAATTCCGTGATAGGGGAAGAGTTTGCGAAACAGGCCGGTCTCGAGCTGGATCGCGGCGGAATTTCCGAACACTTTGGCCGTCAGTTCGCTGACGCCTGGAAGAATGGTGGCATCGAATCCCCACTCGACCAGTTCCAGACCGCAGAATCGTTCCGCGAGATTAAGAAAATGCCAGTGATCCCAAGCCTGCAAGTGGCCCTCGTTCACGTAACCGAGATCGATATGACGGGTGGCGATCCAGCGCAGTTGACGGAGATTTGGAACCGCGAGCAGCGCGTAGTCCCGGGCGAGGGTCGAGATGTCGCCAAGGGTCTTGAGCGGGCAGGGGACATGCTCGAGCACATGAAAGCAGGTCACGATATCGAAGCTCTTCCGGCCGAACTGCTCCACGGCGGCCTCGGGCTGGAGCACCACTGATTTGCCGTAGCGGGCGGCGAGCCGGACGCATTCAGGATCGGTATCGGTTCCGGTGATGGTAAATCCGGCGCGCGAGTAGATGTCGAGCGTCTCTCCGCGCCCGCAGCCATAGTCGAGCACGGTCTTTCCGGCGGCGGGGCAGTGCTTCAGCAGCAGCGCGAGCGCGATGCGCTTCCAATGGTTTTCATACCAATGAAAGCGATTATCCGGATCGATCTGATAGGGGACATGAGCCGGTGAATCCGCGCGGGAGAATCCCGGCGTTCCGGTGGAAGAATTGGTGGTTGAGGCGGACATGCAACGGTCAGTGCTGCTCGCAGGATCAGTGATTTTTGGGACACGGTTTCACGACATGCTTTGCCCCTGCAATCACCGCATGCCGACGAACTATCGGCGCAATTGCAGGGAGTGCCAACAGATTATTTCGAGTGCATTGAACGGGGTTTCGTTCAATCGGTCGAAGGCGTGTGGGAGGAATGTTTCCTGTCTCAGGATGAGGCATTCAGCCGCGCCTTGACCTGCCGATGGCCTCATGAGCAGTGTTATTTGTCAGTTGTTGAAGTTCGGAAATTCTGCAATGCCAGTCCTGCGCGCCATCCATAAGCTTCGCCAATCCTCAGTGGTCTGGTCTTGGGCTTTCAATCTCATTCGCCTGGCGTCGGCGCTGGTGCTCCTGCCTCTGCTTGCGCGGCGAGACATGACGCAGAATGACCTTGGGATGTATTGGGTGTTCGTGACCCTTTCAGAAATCGCGATCCTCTTTGATTTTGGTTTCTCGCCCTCGGTGGCTCGCAATGTTTCCTATGCAATGGCTGGAGCAAAAGAGCTGACCGCGCAAGGTCATCCGGAAACCGAAGCCGGGAGAACGCCCAATCTACCATTGCTCTGGCAATTACTCCGATCCACCCAGCGTCTGTTTCTCTACCTCGCTGGCGCTTCCTTTGTGGTGGTGGGAGTGGTGGGTAGCGGAATCGTGGCGACTCGCGTTATGGAAACATCCCGCCCGTCGTCCACTTGGGTGGCCTGGGGGCTGGTGCTCTTCTCCGCGACCCTCGAAATCTATGCGGGCTGGTGGAACACCTTTTTGCGCGGGATGAATCAGGTGCTTCCGAGTGCGAAAATATCTGTAATCGCCTATGCTCTTAGGCTGGTGCTCGCCGCAGTGCTACTGCTCGCCGGAGCACGGTTACTCGCGCTGCCGATAGCCGGGCTGGTTTCGAGTATGTTCCAGCGGACGCTCTCCCGTAGGCGGTGTCTGCAAGCGCTGGGAACATCGCCGATCGTACGGTCTACACATTCCCTCATGCCGGTCCTCTGGCCCAATAGCTGGCGCACCGGAGTTCAGTTCCTCAGCGTCTACCTGGCCACCAAAGCCAACACCTTGCTCTGTTCCCAATTCCTGGGGCTTGCTGCTACCGCGAACTATGGGCTGACAATGAATGTGACCAATTTGATCGCCAGCATGGCGCTCGTCTGGACGTCGGTGAAGTGGCCCCTGGTCGGGCAGTATTGCAAGCTGCAGGATTTCGGGCGACTTCGGGAGATACTCTGGCCGCGACTCTGGCTTCAGACGCTCACCTTCGTCGCCCTTGCGGCGCTTGCGGCGCCCATCGGTCCCATGCTGTTGAGCGCCATCGGATCGGACAAGCAGCTCCTTCCGCTGCCTTTCTTCCTGGCATTGCTCACCTATTCGTTCCTGGAGACGCAATTCACCTTCTGGACCACTCTCTTGTCTCTGTTGCGGAATCAGATTCCGTCCCTGTGGCCGACGGTCATCACGAATATGGTTTCACTCAGCGCGGTGCTCACGCTGATCTTTCTGCTGGGGAAGGAGCCTGTCCAGGAGGGCGATCGGCAGCAGTGGGTTCTCCGTGGAGTGGAGATCTTCGCCTTTACCCCATTGTGTGTCGGCCTGCTCTTCAATTTCTGGTTCTGGCCGATCGTCGGAGCCCGAAGCATTGGAACCCGCTTCCTGCGGTTTCTCTTTACGCGGCCCAGAGGGGAAGATGCTCATCCGTGATCACCGATTTCTGTAGCGTGGGCCGTATCGGCCCATCCCCCGTCCCGATCGTCCGATACGGACGACACTACAGAAGCCGGACTGCAGTTCTGTAGTGTGGGCCGTATCGGCCCATCCCCCGGCCGGAATCGTTCGATACGAACGACACTACAGAAGCCGGACTGCAGTTCTGTAGTGTGGGCCGTATCGGCCCATCCCCGGCCGGAATCGTTCGATACGAACGACACTACAGAAGCCGGACTGCAGTTCTGTAGCGTGGGCCGTATCGGCCCATCCCCCGACCGGATCGTTCGATACGAACGACACTACAGAAGCCGGAAACCATGCGAAGGCACGCTAGCTGTAGTTCTGTAGCGTGGGCCGTATCGGCCCATCCCCGTCGGATCGTTCGATCGAACGACACTACAGTGTAAAACCGCATCCCCTCCATCCCGGCATCTACTGAGGCTTATCGTCGGTTCGTCTCTCGAGCTCGCTCACTCGTCGAAGGAGTTCAGGCAACTGTTGCAGGGCGATGAGTTGTCGTTTGGTCTGGCGATCCGGCCGGGCAGGGGAGCCCAGCCACTTCTCACCCTCCGGGATGTGGTGCATCACTCCGGATTGCGCGGCTACCGTGACATCATTTCCCAGCTTTAGATGCCCTGCCACGCCAACTTGCCCGCCCAGTGTGACAAAGTTTCCGAGTCTCGTGCTGCCGGCCACGCCGACCTGCGCCACCAGCAAGCTATGTTCGCCGATCACCACGTTATGGCCCACTTGAACCAGGTTATCGATCTTGGTCCCGCGACCAATCACCGTCGGACCGAGCGCCCCGCGATCGATCGTCACGTTGGCGCCGATTTCCACGTCATCGTGGATGATCACCGTTCCAACCTGGGGAATCTTCAAATGACGCCCCCCCTCGAGCACGTAACCAAAACCGTCGGATCCCACCACGGTCCCGCTATGGATGCTCACGCGATTTCCGACCTTCACGTTCGGATAGAGAGTTACCCGCGGAAACAGATGAACTTCCTCACCGATCTCGCATCGGTCACCCACCTGACATCCCGCCTCCATGATGGAGCCTGCTCCAATCACGGCTCCCGCCCCGATCACGCAGAGCGGGCCAATACAGGCGGTGGCGTCGATGCTTGCCGTGGCAGCGACCACTGCTGAGGGGTGCACCCCGCCGGGATATGGAACTGAGGGAAAAAACAGCGGCAGCACCCGGGCGAAGGCCACCCGAGGATTTCCCACCCGGATTAGCACTTTTGTAGACGCCGTGAACTCGTTCGGCACGAGAATGGCCGTGGCGGTGCCCTGCTCCGCGCGGCTGAAGTAGTAGTCGTTCTCTGCGAAGGTCAAATCGCCAGGCTTTGCCCCCTCTGCGGAGGCAAATCCAGTGAGCGGAGTGGTGCTATCCCCTACCACTTCCCCGTGCAGATGAATAGCAATGTCGGCGGCGGTAAAAGGCATTGTCAGTTTGAGAGAGTCGGTCGGGCAAAGAGACATTCTAGATTCCCCGAGTTGATACCACCACATTCCCTTCACCCATTACGATCACCCGAGGAGACCATTTTCCCGCCAAGGCCGCCTCGATCTCGGTGAAGCTCATGATGGTGAGTCGATCTCCAACCCCTCCCAAGTGGGCTGTGGCACCATTCAGGATGATCGCTCCGGATCCAGTCTGGCCCGGGATGAGGTAGGTCTCGAACCGTTCTCCATTGGCGAGATTGCTGCAGAGAACCCGCTCATACGGCAGAAATCCGACCTGATCCATTAGGTCGGCGGCGACCGTTATGCTTCCCTCATAGTCGATGCTTGAGGCGGTGACCGCAGCGCGGTGAATTTTAGACTTTAGCAGATGAACGAGCATAGGGACGACAAGTCACACGTTGACTTGAAAATCGGCTGTGACTATAAACCGCGCCGCATCACATTCAACCTCCTACTTGATTTATGCCAAAAACGTTACGCGTCGGGATGATTGGTTATCGTTTCATGGGCAAGGCGCATTCCAATGCGTGGCGCCAGGCTCCCCATTTTTTCCCCCTTAAGGCAAAACTGGAGCTCCACACCATCTGTGGCCGTGATTCCAAGGGGGTGGAGGCGGCGCGCGATCAGTTGGGCTGGGTGAATGCGAGCACCGACTGGGAGGCCGTGATCAACAATCCTGCCATCGACATCGTTGATATCAACACCCCGAACGATTCGCATGCCGAGATCGCAATTGCAGCCGCCCGCGCGGGCAAGGCCATTCTCTGTGAGAAGCCGCTGGGGCTGAATGTGAAGCAATGTGAGGAGATGGTCGCCGCGGTGAAGAAGGCTCGGGTGGTGAATATGGTTTGTCATAACTACCGTCGCATCCCTGCGATCGCGCAGGCCAAGAAGATGATCGATGCCGGCTTGCTGGGTGACCTCTTCCATTATCACGCCCGCTACGCTCAGGACTGGATCGTCGATCCGAACTTCCCGCTGGTTTGGCGCTTGCAGAAGGGGGTTTCCGGCAGTGGCACTCACGGTGACATCAACGCGCATATCATCGATATTGCCCGTTACTTGGTGGGCGAGTTCAGCGAGGTCTCGGGGTTGATGAACACGTTTATCAAAGAGCGTCCGATCGAGGACTCCGCTGCCAAAGCGGACGGTCTCGGGGGCAAGGGCGCCAAAAAGATGGGCAAGGTCACCGTGGATGATACAGCGCTGTTTATTGGCCGATTCAAGAACGGTGCCATTGCGAATCTCGAGGCCACCCGCTTTGCCCTGGGGCGAAAGAATCACATCGAGGTTGAGATCAATGGCAGCAAGGGCTCGCTCCATTTCGATTTCGAGGACATGAATCGGCTGAAGTTCTTCAACAACGAGGATCCCGCGGGTCTCCAAGGTTTTCGTGATATTCTGGTCACCGAACCGGGAGGCAAACACCCCTATGTCGG
>JAYTTC010000035.1:0-10510 GCA_043745255.1 Verrucomicrobiales bacterium | reverse complement strand
CTCTAAGCATTCGGTATGACGACGGGTTCGTGATGTATCTCAACGGTCGTGAGGTCGCTCGCCGGGGAATCGCGGCGAGCGCCATTCCGAACTTCAGCTCCCTCGCCACGCTTAGCCGGACCAACAGCGTGGCAGTTCTTTCGGAGGAGATCCCTTCACTACCCTTGGTTCAAGAGCTCCACTCGGGAACAAATATCCTGGCCGTTCAGGCGTTCAATAAATCCGCGACCGATAGCGATCTGCTCATGCTTCCGCAGCTGATCACGCGGCAGATTAAATATCACCCAGAGGCCGAGCGGTACTTCGCTACCCCGTCCCCGGGAGCGGGCAACGCGATTGGATACGCAGGCTCCTCCGGAGAGGTTGAATTCTCCGTGCGCAGCACCCCCTTTTTCAATGCCTTCGAACTGGAAATCAAGCCGACTACGCTCGCCCCGTTGGGAGAGATTCGCTATACCATCAACGCCTTGATCCCAACGACCAATTCCTTCCTCTACAAAGGCCCCATCGTCATCACAAACAGCTTTCAGATCCGAGCCAGGCTCTACGAACCTGGCTTCCTTCCTGGGCCCGTTCAGACGGAGGCGTATGCCAAATTGAGCCCGGCGATGCGGACGGTTTCGTCGGACCTGCCGCTACTTCTCGTGCACAGCTTTGGGGCCAACACGAGAGATGAGACTGTAAAACAGCCTTGTATCGTGTTTGTGCACGAGCCGCTCCGGGGTCGATCCTCATTCACCAACGCTCCCGACATGGTTTTTCGCGCTGGATTAAAAATCCGAGGTTCGAGCACTGCGGGCGACGCCAAGTCCAATTGGGCGGTTGATGCGTGGGATCAGTACAATCTCGACACCGACATTCCGCTCCTGGGAATGCCGAGTGCCTCGGAATGGGTTTTCCACGCCCCATTCCAATTTGATCCGTCTCTCCTTCACAATCCGCTCGCCAGCGAGATGAGCAATGGCATCGGACGATACGCCGGCCGATACCGGTTCACTGAAATCTATCTCAATGACAAGGTCGGGACGAACGCGCTTTCCACCATCGTTCCGGCGAACTACTTCGGGGTATATAATATTATTGAGCGAATTGGCGTGCGTCCCAACCGACTCAATATCGCCAAACTCACCGACGGAGATGTGCAAGCACCCGAGGTGACCGGAGGCTATCTGATGAGCGTGGATCGCGATTTTGGTGGAGCCACACAGGAGAACGCGGGGGGAATCACATTTAACTATATCGACCCGAAGTTCGAGGTAATCAGCCAGCCCCAGCGCGTTGCCCAGCGGACCTATCTGGTTAAGTATCTGAATGACTTCGCGAAAGCCTTTGACTCCAAGACCTTCACTAACACCGACTCGACGGGCTATAGCGGTTTCATCGATCGCGGTTCGTGGATTGATTTTCATATCGTCAACGAATTCTCGTTGAACGTGGATGCCCTCCGCCTCAGTACGTATTTTTACAAAGATCGAAACGGACCGATCTCATTTGGTCCGGTGTGGGATTTTGATCGAGCCTTCGGCTCCACCGACGGGCGCGACGCGGACCCACTCGTTTGGGACGACGGGACCGGATTCTTCAACTATCCGTGGTGGGGCCGACTGTTTGCCGATGTGAATTTTTGGCAAGCATGGATCGATCGCTATCAGGACCTGCGTGAAGGTCTCTTCAGTGATCGCAGCCTGTTTGCGTTGATCGACATGATGAACGCGCAGGTCGTGGAATCCGCCCCTCGTGATCTTGCCAGGTGGAGTCAATCCAAGCGTGGAGGCACGCAGGCCACAGAGATTGCCTTCCTCAAGAACTGGCTTGGGAAGCATACCGCCTTCATGGATGGCCAGCTTCTCGACAAGCCCGATGTCCTCGCGGCATCGGGACAGGTGGCCTCGGGCGCTCAAATCAACCTCTCTGGTCCTGCGGGAGCAACGATCTACTACACGCTCGACGGATCCGATCCGCGCGAGCTGCATGGTCCGATCGCGTCGAATGCAAAGATTTACTCCGGGCCGATTGTCGTAGACGGTGAAGTTCGCCTGGTCGCGCGAGCGCGCGATCCGCTGCATAAGAATCGCGTCGGTTCTCCGAATCCACCGGTCAATAGCATTTGGTCCGGACTTCGTTCCGCTCGCTTCACGCTGAATGCTCCTGCGCAGGCGGGAGAGTTGGCGGTCACGGAATTGAACTATCACCCGTCAGATCCCACCGCTGCAGAACTCACGATCAATCCGGCATGGTCGGCGGAGGATTTTGAATTCATTGAGATTTTGAACACCGGCTCGCGTCGATTGGATCTTTTCGGCAGCCGATTCACTCAAGGAATCACTTTCACCTTTGATGATGCCTCAACCTATACCTTGGACGGAGGAGCCCGGATCCTGCTCGTGCGGAATCCAGCGGCCTTCGCCGCTCGGTATGGAAATCGAGCAGGCGTCGCTGGAACCTACACCGGATTTCTAAATGATGGCGGCGACTCCATCCGCCTGGTGAGTGTCGAGGGAACGGTGCTCCTAGATTTCAACTACAACGACGTCTGGTATCCGACCACCGCAGGCTTGGGGTTCACCTTGGTGCGGCGCGATTTGCTGTCAGGGCCGGGCACTCGTGAAGCCTGGCGATCCAGCGCTTCACGCGGGGGCTCTCCTGGGGTCGATGATCCGGCTCCTGCCAATTTGCCTCAGGTTGCGATCAATGAGGTGCTGGCGAACTCCGACGCCGCGCTGGTGGACACCATCGAGCTCATCAACTTGAGCGCGAGCGCGGCGGATATCACCGGCTGGTATCTCAGCGATGATCCATTCACGCCTAAGAAATATCGCCTTCCTGCAGGATCCGTTTTGTCCGCGGGCGGTTTTCTGAAGGTGGAGGAAACTCAGTTCGGGAGCGCGGGCCAGGGCGTGGCTGGTTTCCAGCTTAGCAGCCATGGCGACGAGGCGTGGCTGTTTGCCGCTGACTCTGCGGGTAATCTGCTGGGCTACTCTCACGGATTCCGTTTCGGTCCCTCCGACCCCAATGTGAGTTTTGGGAGATACGTGCTCAGCACTCGGGAAGAGGTCTTTGTGGCGCAGTCCAGCAATTCCTTTGGCCGACCAAACGAAATTCCCAAGGTCGGTCCGATCGTCATCACGTCGATTCACTACCATCCGCCTGAGGTCTTCGTGAACAAAGCCTTTTGGGATAACGATGAAGACGAATACATCGAGATTCAAAATATCAGCACCGCTGCCGTTTCATTTTTTGACAGCTCCTCTGGGAGCACGTGGCATTTGCGAGGCGGGGTGGATTTTAACTTTCCCACTAATTTCGCTCTACCCGCAGGTGGCCGAGCGGTAATTGTTGGATTCAATCCTTCCTTGCAAGCGGATCAATTGAGCCGCTTCAAATCCAAATTCGCCCTTCCGGACGGCGTTCCCGTCCTGGGAGGATTTCAGGGTCATCTGGACAATGGCTCGGCGCAGGTGCGGATTGCAAAACCAGGGACGCTGGACACCGACACAGGAGATGTCTCCTACATCCTCGTGGATGAGGTGGACTACAAGGACACTTTCCCATGGCCCACGGCGGCCGACGGAGCCTCGGCGGTCTTGTCGCGGAAGGCTCTCACTGCGTTCGGAAACGACCCCGGGAATTGGGTGGCGACTCTTCCCAGCCCAGGTCGTCAGCCCGTTCTCGGAGCGGCTCCGCAGATCACGGAGCCCCCGCAAAGCGTCACGGTGGTCGGGGGCACGCGGGTCACTCTTAAGGTTGGTGTTCAGTCCGATTCTCCGCTTGCCTATCAGTGGCGACGAGATGGGGTGGGTCTTCCTGGAGCAAGAGAGGCCCAATTGGTCCTGGATCCAGTGACTCTGAACGATGGAGGCACCTACGTCGTCGTGGTCGTGAACGCTTCCGGGTCGGCTGAGAGCAGTGCGGCTCTCCTCACCGTGATCCGACCTGCCACGATCGTAAAACAACCCCAGGGTATCAACGCCAAGCCGGGCACCACGGCAACCTTCAGTGTGTTCGCCACCGGAAAGGGAACGCTTCGTTATCAGTGGCTGTTCAAGGGTAAACTTCTGCCGGGTGCGACGGACTTCACTCTGACCTTGAGCGATGTGCAACTTGAAGACTCGGGGCCTTATACTGTGGTGGTCACGGACTCGGTCGGTTCGTCGACCAGTGATCCAGCCCTGCTGAATGTCTTGGTCCGTCCGACTTTCGTGATCCAGCCACAGTCCGTGGTGGCGCTGCAAGGTGAGACGGTGGTGTTGGGGGTCAAAGCGGAGGGACTGCAGCCGATTTCGTATCGGTGGAAAAAGGGTTTCGGCCTGATAAGCGGTGCCACCAACTCCGTGCTCCGCTTGAGCAACGTTCAGCCGAACAGCTCGGGTCTTTACTCTGTCATAGCGACCAACCTAGCGACTGGAGCGAGTGGCACCAATAGCCTCGCGGCGAACTTGATCGTGATGGCTGATGCAGATCAGGACGGAATGGGGGACAGCTGGGAGTTGGAACGAGGGCTTTCGCCTGCGGATGCAAGCGACGCGGCACGGGATGACGATGGGGATGGGCAAACCAATCTCCAGGAGTTCATCGCGGGGACGGACCCCAAGGACAAGGAAAGCGTGCTGCGTATCGATTCCATCGACGTCACTACCAACGGCACCTCACTCTCGTTCCTCACCCGGACCAACCGCGGCTACACTCTGCAGTTTAGGGAATCGCTGGCACGCGGCACCTGGCTTCCGCTCGCTCAGGTGGCGGGACGCACGAACGAACAACTCCTCACCGTGAAGGATCTTTTTCCCTCGAGTCCGTCGCGCCTGTATCGTCTCGCCGCGCCCCCTCAATATGATGCTCCGCTCACCGGCCCTACCTTGCTGACCTCACCGTCGAGTCAGGGGACAGACGAAGGGGAAACGGCGATCTTCGAGGTTCAGGCGACGGGAGTGGGCGAGCTGCGATATCAGTGGGTTAAGGAGGGAACCCCGATCCCGGGAGCGAATGCCGCCACCTTGACGCTTTCGAGCGCTCAGGTTTCGGATGCCGGTTCCTATCAGGTGCAGGTCACCGACGAGTCGGGTACTATTCAGTCCCTTGGGGCTCAGCTCGTGATCTTGCAGAAGCCGACTCTCACCCGTCAGCCCCAAAGCCAATCCCTCAAGCCGGGAGAGGGTTTGGTCCTTTCCGTCGCGGCGACTGGCGCAGGCGCACTGACGTATCAGTGGCTTAAGGACAACCAGCCGATCCCGGGAGCGGTGAATGCAACACTCACGTTGACGCCCGTGAGCGGGGTGGATGCGGGGGACTATCGGGTGGTGGTTAAGATGGCGACAATCAACGGGGAGCAGCGTCGGAGCAGCAGCACCGCCGTGGTTCTCGTCAGTGTTCAATGAGTCCGATATGGCGCGTGGACTTCCGTTTCGACTCATCGGTTTCGCCGCGTTCATCGGGTTAGCGTCATCCGCGCGCTTGGCTGCCGCAGAACCCGCTCGCTTCGTACAGGACCGGCTTGCGATCGGGTTCTGGGTTGGGCCGCAGGATCCGGAAAGCGAATTCATCCTGGGCTTTTTTCAAGGCACCCACGGAGGCAGGGCCGTGCTGATCGTAAGGAAATCATCCGTGCATCGGCACTAAATAATTTTCCGGATTGGATCCGCGCCTTCGACGCCCACCAGTTTCTGATTCAAGCCGCCGTAGAAATAGGTGAGCTTGTCGGAGTCGAGACCCATCTGAGTGAGCACGGTGGAGTGAAGATTCTTAACGTGCAGCCGATCTGAAACCGCGGCCGCGCCCAACTCGTCGGTCTCCCCCACGGTGGTTCCACCCTGCACACCGCCCCCGGCCATCCACATGGTGAAGCCGTAGGCGTTGTGGTCCCTCCCGGTGCCGGCGGCATATTCCGCAGTGGGCTGTCGGCCGAACTCGCCGCCCCACACGATCAAGGTGCTCTCGAGCAATCCACGCTGCTTGAGATCTTTGAGCAATCCTGCGATCGGCTTGTCGGTGCGGCCCGCGTGATAGCCGTGATTCTTGACCAGATCGCCATGGGCATCCCAGTTGTCATCATTGTGGGCTCCGCCGGCATAGAGCTGAACGAATCGAACCCCTCGCTCGACCATCCTACGCGCTAGCAGGCAGCGGCGACCGAAGTCCTCGGTGCGCTTGTCATCCAGTCCATAGAGTTCGCGTGTTGCAGCGCTCTCCTGTGTTAGGTCGACTGCCTCCGGCGCATGCCGCTGCATATTGAAGGCCATTTCGTAGCTAGCGATGCGTGCCGCGAGATTGTTGTTGTCTGGGTGTGCGGCTAGATGATCCGCGTTGTAGTCCTGGAGAGTGTCAAGGAATCGGCGCTGCGCCTCTTCACTCATCCCCTCGGGACGATGCAGATCGAGGATAGCGTCGCCTGCGGATCGCATGAGCGTGGCACCGTAGGTAGCCGGCATATAACCACTCGACCAGTTCTTGGCCCCGCTGATCGGGCCTCCGGTGGGATCGAGCATGACCACGAATCCAGGAAGATTTTCGTTCACGCTCCCCAGCCCGTAGTTCACCCAGGAGCCGAGACAGGGGCTGCCTGAGAGGATCTTACCGGTGTTCATCTGCAGCATCGCGGATCCATGGATCGGCGAGTCGGCGGTCATCGAATGGAGAAAGGAGATGTCGTCCACGCACGTCCCCAAATGCGGAAACAGGTCGCTCACCCATTTGCCCGACTGACCGTATTGCTTGAAAGCCCACTTAGGTCCCACTACCCGACCTTCATTCTTCTTTCCACTTCGACCGAATGTTTTCACCGGAATAGTTTTGCCATCCAGGCGGTAGAGCTCGGGCTTGTAGTCGAAGGTATCCACCTGGCTCGGCCCTCCGTACATGAACAGGAAGATCACACTCTTCGCTTTCGCTGGAAGATGCGGTTGCCGTGGTGCCAGAGGGTTTGCCAGCTTCCCGGAGATCGGCTCGGCATTCGCCGACGAGGTGAAGAAGCGATCCAGGCCGAGGAGTCCGGTCAGCGCGAGGCCGGTGAATCCTGCTCCCGCCTCCCAGAGAAATTCTCTTCGTGTGCGGCGGCAAAAACCACCCCCTTCGACGGAGCGGTGTGAGTTGGGTTGGGTCATAAGAACATCCGGTTGGCTTTAGTCCAGATACACCAGTTCGTTCAAGTTCAGGACCATCAAGCAAAAGTATTGGAGGGCAGTCTCAGCAGACGTGTTGTCCTTGGACTGCAAGGATTCAATCAACGCGGTGCCTCTTGAGATTTCTTTTGGGGTCGGCGTTCGAGAAGTCGCCAAGCGCAGCGCGAGACGGACTTGTGCAGGCGTCTCGCCTCCCGCCTCTCGCTGCAGCCGATTCGCGAGAATCGCTGCCTGCCGATTTAGGAACTGACTGTTCAACGTGCCCAGGGCCTGGGTGGGCTGAAGGGTGGTGAATCGCACCGGGCTAGATCGATCGGTTTCAGCGAGGTCGAAGCTCTCAAGAATCGGCGTGATCAACGATCGCTTCGAAAAAATGTAGATGCTACGGCGAGACTGTTCCTCCTCCGACGAATGGCCCCAGCCATTCCCCGGGACGGATTGTCCAGCTAGCACTTCCTTTGGGATATCCACATATATGCTCGGCCCATACATCTGGAGGTTGAGCGTTCCTGTGATCGCTAGAAGGCTGTCACGGATCTCCTCAGCGGTGAGTCGTCGCATGTTGAAGCGCCAGAGAAGATCGTTGGCTGGATCCGATTTCAGAGCCTCGGGCTGTGCCTGCGAGGACATCTGATAGGCAGCCGATGTCATCATCAGCCGATGCATGGATTTCAGGCGCCACCCTCCTTGGATAAATTGGTCGGCGAGCCAGTCGAGCAGCTGCGGATGGGTGGGTTTGTCTCCCTGAATACCGAAATTATTCGGAGATCCTACGATTCCGCGGCCGAAGTGATGTTGCCAGATCCGATTCACCATCACACGAGCGGTGAGCGGGTTGTTACGCGATACGATCCAGTCGGCCAGGACGGTGCGTCGTCCAGCGCTCTGGGCGTCCTTGCGTGGCGGCGGAATGGTGGGGTCGGGTCCGCCGAGGACCTGGAGGAAGCCCGGCACAACGAGGTCCCCTTTGAGGTTCGGATTGCCACGTAGAAGGATAAACGTGTCTGGCGCGTGGGGTCCTGCCTCGGTCACCGCGAGCGCTTGGTCCACAGGCACGGTTTGTTGTTGGATCGTTTCCAAGCTCTTTGCAGCCTCTTGGTACGTGGCGAATATCTCGGTGCCCAACACTCGACGAGCTTGTGCCTCGGTCGGTTTGATTTCCCCGCCGCTGGATAGGATCCCGTTTGCAGTTTCTCGCAACAACTCCTGCTGAATCCTGGTTTCGAACTCCTTTACCCGAGTCTGAGCGTCCGCTCGCTGACGGTCCAGCGCTTCGACGCGATGTTGGTGGGATTCGCGTTCGGCAGTGGAATGGAAGAGGGCGATCTCATCGGTGGGACCGCCGTTCTTGTAGGGGTTGATGTTGTTGAAAAAACTGAGCAGTCGATAGTAGTCGCGCTGGGGAATGGGATCGAGCTTGTGGTCGTGACAGCGTGCGCAGTCCACGGTAAGTCCGAGGAAGACCTGACCGGTGGTGGTGACGATGTCATCCAATGCATCGAATCGCGCCGCCTCTTTGTCGACGGGTTCGTCGTCCCACACTCCCAAGCGATAGAAACCGGTAGCGATGATGGAGTCTGCGTCCGGGTTTGGAATTTCATCGCCCGCGAGCTGCTCGCGCAGAAAACGGTCATAGGGTTTGTCGGCGTTGAACGATCGGATGACATAGTCGCGATAGCGCCAGGTATGCGGTTTGGCTCCATCCCGTTCATAGCTGTTGCTCTCAGCGAATCGGACGAGGTCCAGCCAATGACGCCCCCATTTCTCTCCGTGGTGGGGAGACTCAAGGAGCCGATCAATCAGCTTCTCCCAGGCATCGGGAGAGGTGTCTGCCTCAAAGTCGTCGACCGCTTTCGGGGTGGGGGGCAGTCCGGTGAGATCGTAGTACGCGCGGCGAATTCGCTCCCGCGGGCTTGCGATCGCATTTGGTGTGAGTTCCTTCGCCTTGAGTCGGGCTTGCAGGAAGGCGTCGATGGGATGGGGTGCGCCGGAGGGCACGGCGGGTGATCGCACAGGCTGGAAGGACCAGTGCAGGCGATCTTTTTCGGAGAGAGTGAACTCTTTTCGAGCGGGCGCAGCGGGGATCTGGATTCCATCAGATCCCGCTTGAGCGAAAACGTTCGAGGTGAGCAGTAGTCCCGCCAGTATCAGAAGCCCGCCAATCCCTGTCCGGCCGCGTTCGCCCGGGAAACCTCCGAGCAAACTCGATAGGGTAGGGATGTCGGCGGATCGCTTCATGATACGGTCTGGGTTCCGCGTTCGATTACTTTTTCAGCACCATCTGAACCGGCATGGAGTTGCCGAAATTTTTGAAATCCTTGAAGGTCCAAACCACTTTTTTGTCCTTGGTGATCTCGATGAACTGGGGGTTCTCCGGGCCTGCATGGCAGTTTCCGAGGAGCGTGTTGCCATTGGGCAATCGTTCGACTCGAGTCACCCAAGCAAGGGTGATTCCAGGAAGATCGTTTTGCTCCACTTTCCAGACAATTTCCTTCTTGGCATCCACCTCCAACACACAATGGCCATTGCCGCCTCCGATGAGCGTATTTCCGTTCGAGAGGCGGGTCGCGCTGAAGATCGAGTTGCCGAACGCTTCGGGACCGTGTCCGCCCTTACGCTCCTTGCCGAAGAGTGGCACCTCGAATTCCCAGACCACCTTGCCTGTCCTGTCATACTCACGAACAGCCCCGTCGCTTTCGTGCGCCACCAAGTAATGGCCGCTGGTGAGCTTTCGAACCAGACGGGTATCGCTATGCGGATTGGGATTGTTGACCTTGAGTTTGATCTCGTGGTGAATCTTCCCATCCTTATCCACTTCGATGATTCGACTGGGACCGGATTCGGCGATCATGGTCAGTCCGTTGTCGAGACGCTGGAAGGCGTGCACTTCCACGCGATGTCCCTCGTTGCCGTTCAGTTTTCCGGAGTCGTATTCCCAGACAGTCTTCTTGTCGGGTGAGATTTCGACCACCTTTTGCCAACCTTGTTGCGTGAGGATATTCCCGTTGGGAAGGATCCAAGCGTCGTGGATGGCGGTGACTGGGATCTCCCATTCCAGGGACCCGTCCGCTGCCACAATTGCCAATCGATGAGTGGAGTCGTCTCCCGCCAGTACCCGCCGCGGAGTTCCGGTCTGTTCGGCGTTGAGGAGAAGGGGAGTGGAGAGCAAGGCGGCGGAGACTAGGAGTCGTGGAATGAATGGGTGCATAAACGTGGTATATCGACTCTTGAGCGGGGATGGCAATTCAAGAGAAGAGGGCTGCGGGGGTGTGATTCAAAGTGGGTGAGAATGGAGTGTCGCAGATTCGAAGGGGTGGGGCGGGGATGGGCCGATACGGCCCACACTACAGAAGACAACCACCGCAACGACGAGAGAACCGCAGGGACCGGCTTTA
>JAYTTC010000034.1:0-2836 GCA_043745255.1 Verrucomicrobiales bacterium | reverse complement strand
TGGGCCGTATCGGCCCATCCCCGCCCCACCTCTTCGAATCTGCGACACTCCATTCTCACCCACTTTGAATCACACCCCAGGGATTATCATTTTTGATTGGCGATTGACGGGAAGACTGCGCTAGGCAGCTCGGATCCATCCGAAATCGCAAATCTAAAATGAACTGCTGAGGCAGCCCCTTGCAAAACGCGATAGGGACAGATGTCCCTACTCGACCAGGGACATAATACGTCGCGAATGACCCTACCGGCTGAGCCTGCATCGTGGATAAGGTAAATGGATAACAGAGGCGCGTGGAAGCGGTCGCCTCGTTCGGTAAGTCACTGACGACGATCGCATCCTGGTGAGTGAAGATTAAATAGCTTTTGCCATCGCGCCAGACGCGAGCTGAGGAGGTGGGGTTAGTGAAAATGCCGGTGTGCAGTGCCCTCAGGCCAATCGGAAGATTCGGCAAGCAGAGCAGAGGATGCGGGTGTGATTGAGTCGAAATGAAAAACAGAGAAACAGGCGCGGCGGCTTGCCAATCGATTTGCTGGAATGGCCCCGGAATTTATCTGGCGCTGGCGCTACTCTTTCTATCCACAGTTTGTGTCCCTGCCCAACAGCCCACGCTCTTAGGCGATCTCGATGCCGATGGTCGGATCACCGTCATTGACCTGCAGAAGTTGCTCAATCACCTCACCCCGGGTAAGGACGAGTTCCGCCTCGTCCCAAATCTTCTCCCCTACGCCGACGTGAATGAGGACGGCTACATCAATCAAGCCGACGTGACGATGCTACGTGATGCTATTCTTGGTGTCCCCATTCCGTTGAACACGCGCGCCCTTGTAATGGAACCCGGCTCAGGCTCCAGCGATGTCGGTGTCACCGTTCGTCCAAAAATCATCTTCCCGAAACCCATCGACCCCACGACGCTCAGCTCAAATAATTTCTACGCCACCTTCGCCGGACGACGCTTGGCGGCCACCATTACTCCTGCGGCCAACGGAACCTTTGCCTGGCTCTTCTTTCACGAGCCCATGCCGGGTGCGTCGCAAATTCAAGTGACCGTTGATGGAAACACTCTGCGGAGCCGGACCGGACTGCCGCTCGATGTCGATGGCGACGGCACCCTGGGAGGAGTGATGCGATTCAACTTCAGCACCGTCAGCGTTGCGCCGATTCCAGGCACCGTCCTTAGCAGTCGCATCGTCGATCCCGGCCCAGACCTGATTCCGCGCACGGCGGACGACGTGACTCGCGGCAACGGTTTCACGTATCTCTTGCCCATCCAGGGCGTGAAAGTTCATGTGCTGGGGATGGAGAGCAACGTCGCCTACACCGACGCCGACGGTCGTTTCACCCTGACCAACATGCCCGTGGGCAATGTGAAGGTGGTGCTCGACGGACGCACTGCCACGAATCCGCCCGCCGGTTACTACTTCCCCGAGATGGTCATGGACACCACGCTCGAACCGGGCGTCACCAATGGCGTGATGAACATTGTGGACGCCAGCGGAAATGGGGTGCGCGACGCCAACGGCGTTCCCATCCGGGCCTTGGCGATGTATTTGCCGCGCGTCGCGTCGAACGTCCTGCAAACTGTCAGTGCCACCAACACAACGCTCATCACCCTCAACGCGAACGCTGCTTACAACCTTCCGACGAATCAACAGCCTTACCTGACCATTGAGGTTCAGCCGGGGAGCCTGATTGGGCTCGACGGACGCCCCGTGAACTCGGGACAGGTCGGAGTGAGCGTGGTACCGCCGGAACTCGTGAGGGAGATGCTCCCGCCGGGGTTGTTGCAGCACACCTTCGACATCACCGTGCAAGCGCCGGGCATCGCCACCTTCGCCAGTCCCGCCCCGATGACCTTCCCAAACGTCTTCAACGCAGCGCCGGGAACGAAGCTGAGTTTTCTGAGCTTTGATCACACGACCGGTCGGCTGGTCTTCGACGGCACAGCCACCGTTTCCGTAGATGGAATGTATGTGACAACTGACCCCGGCACCGGCGTTACGCATCCTGGGTGGCATGGATTGGCTCCGCCGGGGCGAAATCACAATCCACCACCACCTCCTCCTTCCCCTCCACCATGTGTCCCGAATTCGGCCAAAGGCCAGTGTGTTACCGACACCGGGACCGACTATGCAATCAGTCTAGGATTCGCCTTTGCGAGTGTTCCTTTTGGAGCCGTACCTGGAGCCATAGCGATCGCGGGTGCTACGGTCGTTTATGCTGTTCAGGTTAGCCGATGCGGTAGGCTCCCAAACTGCGATTCGCCTCCAGGGGCTTCCCTCAGACTCCGCTTCCAGGGAGAGGTGCCATTGGACGCAGGGCAAGGTTTAATCGAAGCCCAAATGAAAGATCTAATTCAGCAAGCTGTGGGGCTAATGAAACCATTTATGGCTACCGGCCAGCCACTTCCACCAGAAATTGGTGCGCTAGTGGCGAACTTGGAAGCCAGAATGAATGCGATTGCGGGTGGTGACGCAATTCAATATCTACGGAACTTGGCTCTGGCTGATGAAGCCGAGGCCGCAGGTGCTGAAGAGTGGTTTGGGAATGCACCTGCTAACCCGATGTTGTACATGGCTCAAATCCAACCCGCAGAGGGCGCGCCCTACCTTCTTCGCGGCAAAACTGAGTCATACGGGCAATACTCAATCTTCGTGCCCGAGGGCGGGACCATCACATCAGTAGTGCTCTATGATCCGCTGCGGAACCGAGTCGGTTTTGTAACCTCTCGTATCATGCCAGGGGCAGATTATGCGCTCCCTCGCGTGACGATGACTGCAGTCAACGGCCAATTCCCCGATACGGATGGCGACGGTCTGGTCGATATTGTCGAGCA
>JAYTTC010000033.1:0-2837 GCA_043745255.1 Verrucomicrobiales bacterium | reverse complement strand
GCAGCGAGGTGTTCCTATCGGTCGGTATTCCCTGCCCTCGGTGCACCCACGTCCTCGTCAGTTTAAACGGCAAGGATCTGGGTCTCTATGTGCTTCGTGAAGGCGTCGGTCAGGACTTCTTGGGGAGGAGTTTCGGGTCGGCACGGGGGAATGCGCTTCAAGGCACCTACGGGATCGACGTGGATGGGAAGCTCGAAAACACGGTAACGCGATCGGGTCCGAGTTTGAACTCCGACGACTTACATTGCATTCTCAGCATGAGCGATCCGGAGAGCCGCTTCCAGGCCCTACGCGACTTCGTGGATTGGGAGGCATTCGTCTTGTTCATGGCTGCGGAAGTGATCACCACGCACGGTGATGGCTACACTCTCGGGCTCAACAACTATCGGTTGTTTGTCCCACAAATCCGGGACCCGGCTGGCGTATGGAAGGCTGGACCTCTGCACATGATCCCCAGCGGCATGGATCAGATGCTCATGGGATCTGGTTTTCCCGCACTTCCCTTCGTCGTCTCAAAACTCGGCCGATCGGTACTCGCATCTTCGACCGGCCGGGCATTGTACCGGGAAGCCTTCGGCCGAGTGTTTACGAATGGGTTTTGCGCAGCGAACCTTGAGGATCGCATTGTTTCTTTAAGTCAACGGATCAGCAAGGCGCTCGAAACAACTGAGCCGTCTAAGTTACCGGAGATACTCGAGCGCATTGAAGCACTACGTCAGCGGGTGGCTGAGCGCACCTCACTACTGCAGGCTTATCTGGAACATCCGATCGTTCCTCTTTTCAACCAGTTCACCACTGAGACTGCGAGGCCTACCGCCGTTTCATCACCCCCACCTGGATCGGTCGTGGTGAGAGTGCCAAGCATGGCGTGGACTGACAGCCACCGCATCGGAGAAGGGATTCTGATGAGAACGAACTTAGCCGGAAACGGAGAGTGTCTTGTTGTCCGTTCACAAGCCCTGCACAACAATAGCGGGGGCAGTTGGAGGGCACGCGTGCGGTTACCTGCGGGCGACTACTTGTTTGAAGGCGAGGTCACCCGGTTATACAGCAGCCAAATCGCAGAATCGGTAGCCCCGGTTATACTGTTCCAGCTGATGGATGGACGGAGGACGCCACTCCCTTGGCCTAGAAAAGACGGAGAAGTAGCAAGGCTCCATATTCATTTCAAAGTCACGGCACCCGAGGAGGTCGTCGAGCTCTGCTGCGGACTCGATGGCATGCGATCCGGAGTGGTCTTTCCAATCGATTCGATCAAGCTTACACGCCTCTAATCGAAAGAGAGCTCTGAAGATAAAACCCCCTCTCTTCAGCTCTTGCTCATCTATGCGATGCTGATCATTCCGAATCGGTGCCGACACCCAGATGCCCTGGGCTCACGGGCCGGTGTAGATGAGGAGCATTAACCCGTCTCGGCGGTGTCCAATCCGCCAAGACGGGCAATCAGAGATTTTCTCGTCCTAGCGGTTCCGGAACGCACACCGACGAGCGGCTCCTTGTTCAAGAGGCTTACTAGATCCATCGTTCAAGCAAGCTCCTCGTCCCCATCATCGACGACGCTCATCTCATGCCGGGCGATTGTTTGCGCAGGCTTCGCCTTCTCTTCGAGGACTTCCCTGCCTCTCACAATCTCGTCCCCATCGGTCAGCCCCCTTGATGCAATCGATCGCTCTCTCCATCAATGAGGAGATCCGTTCCAGAATCACCTACTCCGTCGTGCTTCCTCGCCTTGCCCCAGAGACCATCGAAACCTTCCTCCTCGCCCAGATGGACCGGGCCGGTCTCGGTCACAACACCTTCACCCAGGAAGCACTCGCCTTGATCATCCGCTCGGGCGAAGGACTAGGCTGTAGAAATTCAGGCTGAATTGATGCTCTGAAAGTCCCCTGTTTTTGGAACGCCTAGAGGGGCGGTTTTGAACCTTTTGGCCCGTAACTGGCGAAGGGTGGGTGGGACGACCTCTTTAATGCGGGAAAGCATCTGCGAGTGGGAGCATTGGGACAACGCTTGATCCAGGGAGTCTGCGGAGTGACGACCGCAAAGCAACGGGATGATAAGGAGGAGTCGGTTGAGTTCGGCATGAGGGTTTCGCTGAACAATTGTTTTTAGTTTTCCGAATAGAGATTCAATGGGATCACTGCTGACGGGAAGCGATGAATTGGGAATCCCGAGAGTGCGAAAAATCTGGAGGTGCTTGTCGAGCCAAGCCGAAAGACCCGTCCGCAGTTTGGATCGAGCGGGAAGTCTGGCCAGGAGGTCGTGGCTTCATCCAGGACGCGGGTCTTGCCTCGATCGGATCGGGCAATGGGAACCAAGGAGTCGAAGCCTCCGCGTTGATAAGCATACCACCAGTCTTCCAGAGTGCGGACGGCGTAGCAGTCGCCGTTCTCATCCGGCCAGGGGCGTGAGGAAGCCTGGCGCAAAGCCTCCGCCAAAGGTAGGCCCCCACGCAGGCAGTCCTCTAGAGCATTGATCGCCTTGTAGCGAGTCAGCGCCAGTGATTGTGAGTTTTGATTTTGATTCGATTAGGATTCATTCATATGCGGCGCACGGTGCAAGCGTCGCCACTTCAGTAAAATCAAACTGTTGTGTGGGACGCTGCTTTGCGCCGGATATTCCTCAAGCAGGGTTCACCGACTCCGGAAGAAATCGACTCAGGTCGGATGGGCCGACCAGGCCAAAAGACAAAGGTAATCGTGGAGCAAAGAAGTTTTGAAAGGATCGACCAATCGATGCACGATCCTCTTTAAGTTGCCCAACTGGCGTAGCTCAAGCCAGGTCCGTTTGGCGCTGGGTTGGCCCAGTTGCATGGTAACAGTTTAGCTCATTTCGGGCGT
>JAYTTC010000032.1:0-10530 GCA_043745255.1 Verrucomicrobiales bacterium | reverse complement strand
TTTCCATCTTCTGTAGTGTCGTCCGTATCGGACGATCCGGCGGGGGAACCTGTTCCGAGAACCTACTTCTGTCGGGAGATCGCGGCCGCTGAAGTGGGCGGCCCTCTCACGCAGCGACCCATTCAGGCTTTCGCCAAGGATCCAGATCTCACCCACTTTTAATGGCACGAACGGGAACGCGCACCCTGCGGAGCGAAGTGCTAACTCCGACGGCCTGCTAGGGCCGCAAAGCGAATCCAGCTCCGCGCAGGGTATGGATCAGGGGGGGGAACCCTGGGAGATCAATTTTACGGCGCAAGTAGTTCACGTAGACATTCACCACATTCGTCCGCGAGTCGAAATATTGTTCCCAAACACGTTCCACGATCAGGGCTTTGCTCACCGGACTCGGGGAATGAGTCATCAGAAATTCAAGAAGCGCGGACTCGCGGTTTGTGAGCGGGATCTGACCCCCAGCGCGACTCGCACAACGGGTCACCAGATCCAATTCAAGATCCGCCACTCGGAGAGTATGAGACTGACGAGAACGCTCTCGTCGCAGTACAGCTCGCACTCGCGCGGCCAGTTCCACTGAGGCACAGGGCTTGACCAAATACTCATCCGCGCCAATGTCCAAACCGCGCACTCGATCCTCGACGGTGCCACGCTCGCTAAGAAAAATCACCGGACACTGATTGCGCTTTCCACGAAGTTGGCGCACCACCGCGAGACCGTCCTTCCCTGTCAACCCCACCTCGAGGATCAACAGATTATAGGGCTGAGCCTCGGCCAGCCACAGGACTTCATCGCCGTCGCTCGCGAAATCGACGCTATAGCCCTCGAGTTTCAACAAAGAGCCCACGTCCTGTCTGTTTTTGAGATCCGGATCCGCAAGAAGGATCCGGGTAACCGCAGTGGAAGTTGAAGTTGCGAAAGATCGGTTGGCGGCCTTCTGGGGAAGACGAACCGACGATTCACTGGACACCGTCATCGGACGGTCCTCAAGACATGTTCGGGATGTTTCTAATGCGCTCATCGATTCTCTCAGTTAGGTCCGTCTAGAGTGAGGAAGATCCGTGCACCTGACTGACGCCGCGTAATCACGTGTCCGGCTACAGCAAGGGCTACGTTTGCGAATAGCAGCGCTCGTGCCAATAGTACAATACGGACGAATGAGGATTCGGAAGGAATGACCAAACAGGAGAAAAACCAGCGATATCGGGTTTTTTTCAAAGCCTCTGCGGGGACACTTCACACCTGGAACAGGAGGCCTGGAACAAACCGGACCACTGAGGTGAGACGAAGCGGTCCGACAACGGACCATGACTCTTCCGACTGTGCCTGAAGGGCACTCGCAACCGGCTTCGAATTCAATTTCGTGATTCGGGATGGTTGATCCCCCGCTCACCCGATACTGTCGGAGCCATGTTGACGTTGGAAACGCTGCGCTTCGACAACACCTATGCACATCTGCCCGAGGTCTTTCACCAGACCGTGTTTCCCACGCCGTTTTCAAAAACGCACCTCGTGGCGTTCAGTCGCAGCGCTGCGGCTCTGATCGATCTCGATCCTGCCGAGGCGGATCGGCCCGAGTTTACCGATCGGCTCAGCGGAGCGCTTCCCCTTCCTGGAAGCTGGCCCATCGCGCAAGCCTATGCCGGTCACCAGTTCAGCAACTACGCACCTCAGCTGGGTGACGGTCGGGCCATCCTGCTGGGAGAGGCGCATGGGTCGCGTCAGCACGTGTGGAATCGATACCGTCACCTTGCCTCCGATCATTGGGATCTCCACCTCAAGGGCGCGGGTCCAACGCAATTCTCGAGACAATTTGACGGCCGAGCGGTGCTACGCTCCTGCATTCGAGAGTTCCTGGCCAGCGAAGCGCTCGAAGCGCTCGGCATTCCCACCAGCAGGGCGCTGGCGGTCATCGGAAGTCAGGACCCAGTGTTCCGAGACACGCCGGAGCCAGGTGCGATGCTGCTCCGCATGGCCCCCAGCCACCTTCGCTTCGGCACATTCGAGCTGTTCTACCATCGGAAGCAGTATGCAGACCTGAAGCTGCTGGCAGACTACGCCATCGCTCAATTCTTCCCGTCTCTGCTCATCTCTGAGACCCCCTACGCGAGCCTTTTCCAGGAAGTGGTGCTGCGAACTGCAGAACTGATCGCCCACTGGCAGGCATTCGGATTCACCCATGGGGTGATGAACACCGACAATTTCGCGCTCCTTGGGTTCACGCTGGACTACGGTCCGTTCGGCTTTCTCGAAGGATTCGACCCCGCCTACGTAAGCAACCACTCCGACGGCACAGGTCTGTATGCGTTCGGCAACCAGCCTCAGGTCGGATTCTTCAATCTCCAGTGCCTGATGCGAGCGCTCTCGCCCCTGATGCTGCAACCTGAGGCCGAGGCGGCACTGGCCGAGTATGAACCCGCGCTGGCGGGGTGCTATCTCGGACTTATGGCGGACAAGCTGGGCCTCATGACGCGTCGCGACGAGGATGAAGCACTCATCGGTGATCTTCTGACAGTTCTCAATGGAACGGATTACACGTTGTTTTTTCGCCGGCTGAGCGGATTCCGCGTGCAGGACAACACCCTCGATCTTTATTTCCTGAAAGACATCTGCCCGAATTCCGCTGTCTTGGAGCCGTGGCTGAGGACGTATCGCGAACGACTCCGCGCCGAAGGCAGCGACGATCCGAAGCGACGCGAGCATATGGATCGAGTAAATCCGAAATACATCCTCCGAAACTATCTTGCACAACAAGCGATCGACGCCGCGACCCAAGGAGACACGGAACCCCTGAAGCGCCTACAGCGCGTGCTACAGAACCCCTTCGATGAGCAGCCAGAATCAAACGACCTCGCGATTTCTTCGCCCTCCTGGGGTAAGAAACTCGTGGTCAGTTGTTCGTCGTAAATCAACACACCCGCCACCCTGCCCCGATGCCTTCTCCCAAAGCCTACCGTGGGCGACTCGCCCCGTCTCCCACAGGATATCTGCATCTCGGGCATGCCCGCACCTTTTGGACCGCGCACCAGCGAGCGAAGGGGCAACAAGGCACACTCGTCCTTCGCAGCGAAGATCTCGATCGGTCTCGGGTTCGCGAGACCTTCGTTGAGGCCATGATCGAGGATCTTCATTGGTTCGGTCTGGAATGGCAGGAGGGGCCAGACGTCGGCGGACCCTTCGCTCCCTATATCCAGAGCCAGCGCCTCGGCCTTCACCGAAAAATCCTGAATCAACTCATTGGACAGAAATACGCCTACCCTTGTCGCTGCAGTCGGAGAGATATCCTCGCCGCTCTCGCCGCGCCACACGCCGAAAATGAAGACGCACTGTATCCCGGCACCTGCCGTCCGAAGGACGGATTTCCTGCCGTTCCATCCGGCGACGGACCGAACCCTTCAGAGCAGACCAAGGTCGCTTGGCGTTTCCAAGTGCCCGAGGGGGAGTCAGTCCGTTTTCTCGATGGCCACTACAGAGAACAATGCTTCGTTGCGGGTCGCGATTTTGGTGACTTCGTGGTCTGGCGGAATGACGACACCCCTGCATATCAGCTCGCTGTCGTGGCGGATGACCACGCTATGGGGATCACCGAAGTGGTGCGAGGAGCGGATCTGCTCCTCTCCACCGCAAGACAGATTCTGCTCTACCGAGCGCTCGGACTTGAGCCGCCTCAGTTCTACCACTGTGAACTCGTGGCGGACGAACGCGGTGAGCGATTGGCCAAGCGGCACGATTCCATGAGCCTTCGATCCCTGCGAGAACAGGGCAAAACGCCCGCGGAGCTCCGAGAATTGATCCAGAATGAGTGAGCAACGCCACGAACCGGGACGCCGTGGATCAGTCGAGGCAGTGATCCGTGGCCCCGTCCTTTTTGCGATTCTTGCGCCTTTTTGCGGCTAAACTCGGCCCTGCCCGTTTTCCGGTCCGGAGTGGGGTTCTTTACTGCGGAGTGCACGGACAATGCGGATGAGGGAGGGGAGGTTTATCCACAGATGATACAGATGTTCTCAGATGGAGCTGGAGGAAAAAAGAATCACTCCCCCTTCGTTGCGTTGGTTGTCTTCTGTAGTGTGGGCCGTATCGGCACATCCCCCGCCCGGATCGTCCGACAACATTCGGGCTTCAGCGTCAGCGAGCCTTGGAGGATGGGTCCAACAATCCCGTGAGAACGCTGAAAATCCGCTCCTCCACGTCGCCTGACCAGCGAGTCGGAAGTCCGTAGTAGATCATCGAGCCGCCCCCCTCATAGCCGCCCTCCTCCCAAACCCGACGCGATGGAATGTAAGCCATCACATCATGCGAATAAGCGGAGACCCAGAGGTCACGCCCGAACTCCCGCTTCAGTCGCAACCCATAGTCCACCACCCCCTCTCCACCGAGCGAAATCCAGGTGAGCTCCTTGCCGAGCTTCCAGACTCCCATTGGATAGGGATAACTCGTCGGCAAGGGACGGCCAGCTTCCAGGGCCTTCAACATTTTTCGAGCATGCGCCACTCCATATCGATCAGAGGATTTCAATTTCTCCTCCAGAATATTCCGAGTGGGGAGCGTGTCGAAAGGCAGGTCGACCTCCGCATAGCGAATCGAGAGCTCTGGGTTGATCCCGGTGAGGACTCCTTCATTGACGCGATCCACCGCAGTCGCGAGGCGACGGCCATATTGCTGGGCGAGCTCAGGTGTTCGGCGCGGAAGTGGATTCACATCCGCGCCGCAACCCGCAATGAACATCGCCTGCAGGCCCGGATGGCGCTGCTCGAGCTCCAGTTGTGCGTACCCTGGATAATCTCCCGACCAAAGATAATCGTCCAGAACCGTGGCGTGACACGCGTAACCGAAGAGCAGCGCCAGCAAACGGTCTTCCGAGTCGGCAATGCGAAGGACCGGTACATCGTAGTCCACCGGACCCCGAAGCTTCCCCCCGGCACGATGCGCTGGAACGAGGGCCTCCGGGTTATTGCGTCGGTTGACTCCGAAGCTCTCGCTCCCCACTCCCCATGACAGCTTCGAGGGCAGCAGTCGACCCAGTGCCTCAATCGCGATCCGAGTCACCTCCGCCTCCAACCAGATTGTATAACGATTCACTCGCTCGCGTTCCTCGGCGGAATAGAAATACATGGTCTCAAGATTATGTCCGACCACAGGACCGGTATGGGTGTGAGAGCTGCAAAGAGCGATTCGATCCGCTGTCACACTCGCTTTCTTTTGGATTCGATCCCGGATCGCTTGAGCTGTTTCACGATCGATCCCCACCAAGTCTAAAGTCACGACGACCGCTGGAGAACCTCCCGGAGCCTCAAGCGCGAGGGCCTTCGCCCAGAGCTCGATCCGTGTTCCTTCAGACGCATGATCGCGTGAACCATACCCGCTGAGCCACATCGCTTCAGTCGGCGTGATTTTTGTTCGAGCGAACCCGGCCTTCCACATCGGTTCCGCTGCCGGCGCTGCGCTGACGAACAGAATGGAGAACAGCACCATTTCAAGGCAAAGCCCGACAAACGCGCGAACAGGAATCATGATGAACGATCCTTGCGACTTTTCGCGGCTAAGCCTGGCCCTGCCCGTTTCCCGCGTTGCGGAGTAGGGGAAGAAACAGGGGACGCACGACTGAAGTATGGACCCGGACCTGACTTGCTCGTCGGATATTTCTGTCACAGAAATTTTTATCGACACGATTGGCTCCTCTTCGTTGCCTCAGTTGCGTTCCGCACCGGACCGTATCGACTCCACCCTCCAACTGCCCGCTGGAAGTGCCACGCTGATGGAGCGCTTGCGTCTAAAGATTCATTCCTACTTTGCCGCGCCTCTTTCGGCTAATTTTCGCAGCGCGTCGGTTAGATTCTGCTGATCGCGCGCAGCGTCCTTGGGGCGGCCATGTTGCACGGCCAGGCGATAGTGGGTGATGGACTCCTCCAATTGACCGCGGTCCAGAAGGATGCCTCCCAAATTACAGTGAGCGAGGGCGTGGGTCGCTTTGATCGCCACGGCCCTCTGGTAGTGCTCGACAGCCTCATCGGTTCTTCCGGAAAGGAACGATGCCAGCCCTGCCTCGTATTGCACGTCGGCCTGGTCGGGATTGAACTCGGCGGCCTGCTTTCCGGCACGATAGGCCTCTTCCCGTTTTCCCGCCCATCCCAGGGTCTTACAAATGTTCATCAGGGCAAGCCCATGAACCCGGGCATCCATTCGATCGGACACTTCGGCAGTCACGCGATCGATGGCTGCTTGATCCCAGTTCGGGCGGACCAGTCCTTCACGTTCCATGAGCTTGAGGATTTCCAGGGCGAGGAGCCGGTATCCTTCGATGTTGGTGTGCACGTGGTCGAGAAAGAGGTTGGCTCCGAGAATTCCGTGATCAACCTTGGCTTCGAGGAATAGCTGGAAATCAATCAGGGGAACATGGTTTTCCTCAGCGGCTCGGCGCACCACGGACATCACTTCTGAAGTCGCCCTCAGCGGACAGACATCTTCATCCCGGGCACGCTCGTAGGCCGTCTTGGCCTCGGCGTAACGGCCCAGTTTCTCCAGTCCACGGCCCCGCGCAAAATGGAGTTGAGAATAGCGGTCGTCGAGAGCGGCTGCCTGGTCGAGGAGCGCCAGGGAGTTAGTCGGGCTGCTCGATCCAAGATCCTTCTTGGCCAGATCGTAAAGTTCGTGCCAGCGCTTGGTTTCAGAGTCAGTCAGACCGTCGCGGTGCTGGCTCTTGAACGGCGAGGATTCCCGGATATTGGATGCCGGTACGATAAACACGATCCGGGCACCCACCGACCGCGCCATTTCCACCATGCGTTGGAGGCTGAAGCGGTAGTGGTCCAGGATCTGGTCCCGGAGGGGTTCGTTACGGGAGTAGGAGGTCGGCCCCAGTGTCTTCGCCAGCTCGGTGTCCGGATCGTCTTGAAGCGCCTGGGTAGGCGTCGCGTCGGCAAGACGAGACGGGCCCACGCGCGATGCGGTGTTCTTGATCAGGGTCGCCAGGCGGGAGACGCGATAGAGCCCGGCGAGCAGGCCGATTGTGCGCGACTGCTTTGAAACACGGTCGTAAAGGCGTCGCTCCAGAAACTCATTGTGGCTGCCGTAGATGACGAACAGGTCCGGTTGGTAATGGATCAGCTCTTCCATCAACCTCGCTTCCCGGTAGCTCGCGTAGCTGATGCCGCCCGCGTTGATCACCTCCCAGCTGCGGTCCGGCGCGGTGGTCTTCAGATAGCGTCTGAGCCATCCGCTGAACGAGGTCGAGTCTGCATACGGGTGCCCATAGGCGGTGGAGCCCCCCATGCAGAAGATCCGATAGGTTCCGCGCGGCTTTTTCACGGCGAACTGCTGGGCGTTGAAAAAGTCACGTTTGTTCCTCGCGGTGACTCGGCTCAATGTTCCATCGGCAAGCTTCTCTTCCACGAAGAGCGGAGCGTTGGCGGAAAATCCCACATAAGGGTCGCTTTCATACCGTTCCGGGCTGAAGCCAAGAAGCGCAAGAACGCTCTCGGCGAGGAGGAAGATCAAGGTCACGGCCAACGCGGAGAACCCTATCCGTTTTCCGGGAGAAAGGCGGACTGCACTGCCTGAGGAAGGAGAGGGCACGGACATCGATGATTTGGGTTTTATCACTTACGACAGGATGGAGGCTTATGCCCCACCCGCTCACGGGAAGTCAAGTGCACCCTCGGGTAGTGCAGGGCCTCAAAAGTTAACGGGTGCGAACGGCTTCTTGCTTTCAACTCGACTCAACCCGGCTACATTGGGGGCCTGTGCAATTGGACGCCCGATCTCTCACACGCGACGAATGGATCCAGCGCTTCGGCGAATGGGATCAACCGGTTTATCGCGTCGACCAGCTGCTGAACTGGCTGTACCCGCGTCGAGTGTCGACCTGGGAAGCGATGAGCAACCTTCCCAAGCGGCTGCGTGAGCAGCTCGCTACCGACTATAAACTGGGAGCCATGGGCTTGGTTCGCAAGCAAGGGGCGAAGGACGCCACTCAGAAATTTCTCTGGCGTCTCGAGGACGGAGCGATGATCGAAAGCGTCCTCATCCCCGCCTCCCCCGCCCTCTATGGGGAACAAAGTGACCGCCACACGCTCTGTATCTCCACTCAGGTGGGATGCGCCTACGGCTGCCGCTTCTGCGCCAGCGGACTCGAGGGTTGGAAGCGCAACCTGCGTCCGGAGGAAATCGTCAACCAGATCCTCGGCATCGAGCGCTGGCATTCCCAAACGTCCAGGGAGTCCGAAGCAAGCACGCCAGAGCCCAACAAGCCGGTGTTCAGCGAAGATCGCTTGATCAATAACATCGTCGTGATGGGAATGGGTGAGCCGCTAGCGAACTACGAGAACCTTACCAGAGCGCTAGGAATTCTGAACGCTCCCTGGGGCGGGGGAATTGGAGCGCGAAAAATAACCATCTCCACCAGCGGGCTCGCTCCGCAGATTCGTCGGCTGGCAGACGATCCACCCCAGTTCCGCCTCGCCATCTCGCTGCACGGCGCAACCGACGAAGTGCGCGAGAAAATCATGCCCGTGAACCGGAAGTATCCGCTGAAAGAACTCACCGCAGCCTGCGAATACTACCAGGAGAAAAAAGGGCGAATGATCACCTTCGAGTATATTCTCATCGCGGGAGTGAACGACCATGTGGAGCACACTCGTCCGCTCGCGGCGCTGGCGAAACGACTCCACGCCAAAGTGAATTTAATCCCCTACAACAAGGTGGATGGCCTGCCTTGGGAGCGCCCCTCGGAGGCGACGCAGGAGGCTTTTCTTGCAGCCCTCGAGAAACAGAATGCCACCGCCACCCTACGACGTGAAAAAGGCCATGATATCGACGCCGCTTGCGGCCAGCTGCGATTGAAAACCGAGCGTGAACTGAGTTCCTTATTCCCACCCGCCGCGCTCTCTGGCTGAATCTCCAGAATGATTGCGCTGCTCGATTATGGGTCCGGCAACCTTCGAAGCGTGGAGAAAGCGCTGCTGAAGGTCGGGGCGGATGTTCGAGTGACCTCGCGACCCGAAGGCACCCGCGAGGCGAGGGCCTTAGTCCTGCCCGGAGTGGGGGCATTCGACGACTGTCTGAGCGCGCTTCAGAAACAGGATCTACTCGGTGCCTCGCTGGAGTTCATCCGCAGCGGCAGACCGTTTCTTGGAATTTGCGTGGGCTATCAAGCACTGTTTGAGCGCAGTGAAGAGTTCAACAGTTGCGCCCTTGGGATGGGTGTGTTCGGCGGGAAAGTCGTGCGATTTCCCGATCGGCCAGGGCTCAAAGTGCCTCAAATAGGTTGGAACCAGCTCGAGATCACGCAACCGGACTGCCCGCTGTATCGGGGCATCACCTCGGGCAGCTATGTTTACTTTGTGCACAGCTTTTTTCCTAAGCCGACAGATCCGGGGATCATTGCGACCCGCACAGACTACGGCGAGTCCTTCGCGTCTTCCGTCTGGCGAGAAAACGTCTATGCCACTCAGTTTCACCCAGAAAAGAGCCAAACTGTGGGCCTGAACTTGTTGAAGAATTTCGTCGCGCTAGCAGCCTCTCGGACTTTTCTCCACCGGACGTGAGTCCAGCTAGGGAGGTCGGCTGTGCTGAGCTATCCCTTAGGAATCGCCGCGACAGGCTGCTAAGGATTTCACCTCTCGGCCGCCGCTAAGAGGGTTTCGAAATGTGGAGGCTGTTCTTCGCGAGCCACCACTCCCACTTCGATCTTCTTGTAGCCCGCGGATTCCAACCAGCGATGGAGGTCACTTTCGTGAAACCCCAACCAGCGATCCCCGTAAAGAGCCCGCGCCTGCTCGAACTTGTGCGCTAGCAAATCCAGGATCATCACCTGCCCACCGGGCCGCAGCAGTCGATGGGTGGCCTGAATTGCGCGCTCAGGATTTTCCGCGTGATGCAGAGCCTGGCTCAGAACCACCAGATCCACGCTCTGCGGTTCAATGGGCGGCGATTCGACGTCGCCTAAACGAAACTCGAGATTCTTAAGTCCGTTCTTCTTGGCCTTCTGCGCACCGAACGCCACGATGCGCTCGGAGTTGTCGACCGCAATCACCTTGCGGGCCCGTCGCGCCAGCAACTCGCTCAGCAATCCCTCTCCCGATCCAAGGTCCGCAATCGTCAGCGGAGGCATCACTCGAAGCAGCATCTGACCAAAGGCCTGCCACGACCTTCCAGGTCCGTAGCTTCGATCAAAACGGCCGGCGATCTGATTAAAATACACCTGCGCCTGCTCGTTGCGGCGATTGACCACTCGCTTGAGATTGATCTGGTCTGCACTGTAATCCGTAAGCTCGCGAGCACCGCGCACCGCCAGAGCGATGAACTCGCGGGCGGTGGGATCCGCATCCGGATTCAGACTATAGAAGGTCCGCTTTCCTTCCCGACGAGAGCTCAGCAAATCGGCATCCTGCAGCAGACCCAGATGGGTCGAGATGCGCGACTGGCCGAGTCGAGTAACTTCTTGCAACTCATTGACCGAAAGCTCCTCGCGCTCCAACAGCGCCATGATGCGCAGTCGCGTCTGATCCGCGAGCGCACGTAGCGATTTCAAAGTAGTGG
>JAYTTC010000031.1:0-2848 GCA_043745255.1 Verrucomicrobiales bacterium | reverse complement strand
TCGCTCCAGCCACTCAAGCTCAGGCGCTCAACGCCCTGGTTTTTCTCTATCGGGATGCATCGGAAGGAGCGAAAGATCTCAGGGGCTGGGAGAGCGCCAAGCAAACCTGGCCGGAACGAGCTCGAAAAAATCTCGAAAAGCTGCCGCCCTTGGCCTTGGACAGAGCCGAGACCTGTTTCCAAACGCCCTGCGTTGTTCCCGTCATAAACCGAAACCTCAACTCGGTTGTGATCCAAGTTGCGACTTGGGGGAGGGGTTAATTCAGGATGGAGAAACCGCTCAAAGAAGGGGTGATGCGGACAGAAAAAATCCGGCGTCTTGGCTCGCTTTAGCCCGAATTGGCTCCAAAAAGAGCAAGTAGTATACAAAGAGCAGTATGCAAAATAGACCCCCCGCCTCACGGCGTATCCTGGATCCTGCGCACCCTCCAGTCTGGCTGAACATAGGGTCGTGTCACCTCTGACAGAGATCGATCCTCTGTGGAGAATAGGTCCCAATATGCAAATTCTAAACGCATCCCTACTTGCGTTTAGTTGCTCTAAACGCCATTGTGATCGCATATGGTAAAACGTCGGTTTTGGCAGAATCAGATCGAGAAGCTTTGGGCGCGGCGCTCCATCGTCTGGCTCAAGGGGGTTCGTCGCGTCGGCAAGACTTCCCTCGCGCGAACTCTCGACTCGATCGAGTTCTTTGATTGCGAGCTGCCGCGAGTGCGGAGAGCCATGGAGGATCCGGAAGAGTTCCTGAGCGGTCTCAGGGGGAAGCGGATCATCCTCGATGAAGTTCATCGTCTGGCAAACCCGTCAGAGATGCTCAAGATCGCAGCGGACCATTTCCCGACCGTGCGGGTGCTCGCAACGGGATCGTCGACCCTCGGGGCCCGCACGCACTTCCGCGACACTTTGGCGGGACGCAAGTCGGAGCTCTGGCTGACTCCGATGCTCCAAGCCGATCTGCAGGAATTCGGGCGCCCCGATCTCAAACATCGGCTCCTGCACGGAGGGTTGCCCCCCTTTTTCCTGGCCGAGGATCCCCCTGAGCGGGAGTTTCAGGAGTGGATGGACGCGTACTGGGCCAAGGACATCCAGGAGCTCTTTCGGCTCGAGCGACGAGCCTCGTTTCAGCGGTTCGTGGAACTGGTCTTCGCGCAGAGCGGAGGCATTTTCGAGGCGACGAAGTTCTCGGGCCCCTGCGAAGTAAGCCGGACGACCATCACCAACTACCTGGCAGTGCTCGAGGAGACGCTGGTGGCACTGGTCCTGAGACCGTTCAGCTCCAGGCGGACGAACGAGATTGTCGCCGCCCCGAAAGTCTACGCGTTCGACACCGGATTCGTGTGTGTGCACCGCGGTTGGCACGAGCTGCGCAAGGAGGACCTGGGGATTTTGTGGGAGCATTTCGTCCTCAATGAGCTGGTCGCCCGGACCCAGTCGTCCCAGTGGCGATACTGGCGCGACAAGGCGGGGCACGAGGTCGATTTCATCTGGCAGCGGCCAGGGCGTCTTCCTTTGGCGATCGAGTGCAAGTGGTCTGTCCAGGCATTCGACGCGACAAACCTAATGGCGTTCACTCGCCTCTATCCGAAAGCCGAGTGCGTGGTGGTATCGACGGACGCCGAGCCTTCCTTTTGCCGCACGGTCGATGGGATGCGGATCGAGTTTCTCACCCTTGAGAAGCTGGCCACTCGCGTGAGCGCAAAGTGAGCCTGTGGACGGGGATTTCTCCAACAACACGGGCTTGGTTTGTCGATCATGCCCAGCCTCTCGAACTGTCGACACTTGTCACCCAGGCGCGACGGGCCAACCCAAGGCAGCGTGAAATTCGTCCGTTGGGTGCGGCAGTCTGTGCGAGATCACGCACTGCAACCAGGATGGTGCCCTCGATCTCCGACTCAGCCAGTAGACCCGCTCTGAAGCCCCTAACAACACCCCAGAACGCGTCTCTCATGACGTATATCCTGTAGAGCTCCACCTAGGGTCCGTCGTGAACTCGGTGAATGCGCTCGTTGAGCTCGAAGACGTCGATCCCACCTGAGCGCTATCGTGCGAAATCCTGCTCGAGCAGCGAGGTGGCACCCGTCAACTCCCGGCTATGGGACAGCCCGCACAGACGCTTGATTTCTCGTTTCTGTGCCTTGAAAAATTCTCGTGAAGGCATAGGGGTGTGAGAGGCCTAACGATGAAACTCACACACGCCGGACCAAAAGACATTGCCCGCGAAGCGGAACTGCGACGGCCATCCGGCGTTGTGTGCAGTGATCTGGCAATGCCTCATCATACAAGTTTCGCCTTGAAGTCCTTCAACATCTCCGCCGCTTTTTGTTCTCCGAACTCTATCACCATCATATCCCACGGTGGAGAATTCCGAATCGACCGACGCCGTAGAAGGCCGCTCGAGCGAAGCAAGTGGTAATGGAACTGAGAGTGCATGCGAAAAAACTGGCGCTCAGGGCTATTGGCTCGACTGGGCTGTGTTGGCGGCATGTATCTCATGACAATCAAACTCAGTCTCAACACCATCACGGCTCTCGCTACAGCGCGGTAATCCGTGAACCGTGCTGCCGTGCAAAATCATGGCGCGACCGATACCGCCGGGCCGATCTGCTCGCACCTGAATCTGGCAATGGACGCTGCCAGCCACACAGATGAACTGCCGGAACAACCTGCCCCGACGCTCAGCGCGACCACCAACCTGAATCTCCAACCACTCCGGCATCCGTCCGTAGATGCTCGTGAGCAACTCCGTGAGGTAATTCCAATGCGCTTTCAAGATGAGACTAATTGTGATACACGTCCGGCATGGCAAGACCACGTCAGATCGATCCACTCGCCGTAAAGCGAGCACAGTT
>JAYTTC010000030.1:0-10578 GCA_043745255.1 Verrucomicrobiales bacterium | reverse complement strand
TTTCTCTGCAAGTTGCCCAAAACCACAACTTGCATTATCCCCTTTATTTTCAGGGTTTTCATGCGTGTTCGCGCAGATTCATTCATGGAACTTATCGGACTGAAAGCCCGCCCTATCACCCGCGTTGATGGATCGGGCCTTCAGCCCTCCAGCGTGTCGATGGACGCTTCACCTTGGGCGTTGCCCAAGGCTGCGATGGCACGGGCCTTTGGCCCTCAGGAATTTTGACCTCTAGAGTCGCGAGCCAATCTCCTGATGAACACTTTGCATCCTATTCTCCTGACGAGTTTTGCGAAGTGTTGATTTTGAACTTGTCGCGGTCCGGAGAACCGCCTATCCGCTAAAATCTAAAATGAGCACTGCGGGTCCAAACCCGCGAAGCAGGAACCCCCGAAACCCCATCGACGGGGGATACTGCTCTCTGCCGGTGACTCGCGTATTGACCCGGTCCGCCGCTACTCACTGATACAGGGCGAGGAACTTCTGACGATAGCCGATCTCTGCATCCGGCAACTTCTGGCGAAGAACATCCTTGGGGACCGCTCCATGCTGAAACCGACGCTTGGGAAAGACGGGAAGGTCAAAGCCTGTGATGGCTTTCACTCCGCGCGACACAATTTCTCCCTTGAGAGAATAGAGGGTCGCTACGTCGTATTGGGTGAGTTCTATGAACGGAATCCCCTCCGCCACTTCGATCACATTGGGCCGGGTGAACGGGCTGAAACCTTCGAAATCGAAGTGTCGAGCAGGGGCGTAGGTGCGCGCGTAGGCCCGGCTGAGTCCGCCACTGTAGGTAAGGGAGTGCTTGATCTTTCCAACCCCCCAACCCTCTTGGTAGAGCATCTGATTGTGCACGACGCTTCGGATGGTGAGCTCGGGGTTCTCATCGATGGGATAGTCCTTCAAGTTCTCATCTCCGCCGTCACCGTTCACGAGGAATTTCCAATCGGGATACCGTGCTCGAATTCCTCGGCAGAGTGCCATTCCCATGCTCGCGCATTCGACATCGAGGGGCTTGTAGTCCTCCAAAACCTGCAGCGTCTCCTCCACATTTAACGACGCAGGATTGGCTTCAATGGATTCCAGAAACAACCCGAGACCCAAGGGAGCCAGGAAACGCCTCGCCTGGTCCAGATCAGGGCCGTTGCCCAGATCCAGGGTGAATGCTTTCAGCCGACCGAGGTTCATCCCTAGTGTCCGAAGGACATGATACACGGTCAGGAAAACGGCACCGCTGTCGACGCCTCCAGAAAAGCAGACGCCAATCGGCTCAGAGGTCGGAATCTGTCGCAACCAATCGGCCACCTCGTCCGCCATGGCCGCGATGTAGTTCCTGCCAATCGTGTCCAGATCGGTCGGTTGGGTGTTGGGCTGCGGGTCGAAAAAACGGGTGTAGACCGGGTCAGGATCCGGACACCCGATCAGCTGAATTTCCACCAGGTGGTGCGCGGGCACCATTCGGGTGTAGCTCGGATGGAATTGGGTTTCGAACCCCTCGGATTTCAGCCAGGCATGGAGGACGTCGATGCGGTCGGCGACGATTAACGCCGGTCCCTCCTGTCTTTTTGCCAGGAAGTAGCGCATGGGCCGATCCATCGAACGGGCGAGCCGGACGGTTTTTCCATCTTTGGCCACCAGAGCGAAGGAACCGCGGAGGGCTCGGATTTGCTCCGGGTCACCCGACAGCACCGCGTCTCGAGCTTGCGCGGTCGAACAGTTCGATAGGCGATTCCGACTCGGGTCCAGCAGATCCACGACACGCTCCAGGTACTCGTTCATGGAGGAAAACATTAGGAGGAGTGGCGCGTCAGACCAGCCTATTTTTTCAACTGGAATGTTCGGCATCGCCCAACTTACTATCCCCTTCGCTCCAGAGCGGTCAAAACGACTCGGAGCGATTTATGACTATCGCAAGATTTCATTCCGCTCTCCTCGCCCTCTTGATTGTTTCCGGGATGGGTTCCACGGCAAGCTCAGCCGCTCCCTTTGACCGAGGCCATCGTGTTTACGCCATGGTTCTCGACCGTTTCGTGAAAAACGGGCTGATCAGTTACACCGCTCTCAAAGCCAACCCACGAGATCTCATCCTCTACCTCGACGCCGTCGATGAGCTGTCGGAGCAGGAACTGCAGGGATGGGATGCGAACGAACGCCTGGCACTGCTCCTTAATCTCTACAATGCGACCACGCTCCAAGTCATCATCGACGCTTACCCGGTCAAGAGCATCAAAGACATCGGGATATTGCCCATGGCAGTGTGGAGGAAGGAGAGCGTGCGCCTTCATCATGGTCTTATCAGCCTTCTAGCATTGGAAAACACATTGATTCGAGCCAAATACCCAGATCATCCGGAGGTTCACTTCGCGCTGGTTTGTGCCGCGCTCGGCTGCCCGTTGCTTCGGAGCGAGCCCTACATTGGCACTCGGCTTCAGGAACAGTTGGACGATCAGGCACGATTGTTCCTGGCGGATCCTGAAAAGAACCGCGTGATCGGTGTGCGACGCGTCGTGGTTGTCTCCAAGATTTTCAAGTGGTACGAGAGCGACTTCACCCGGAATGGGAAGTCGGTCGTGGACAATATTGAGAAGTTTTTCCCCGCCGAGGCCCGCGAAGAACTGAAAGCCGGGGGGTTTCGTCTGGAATACAGCGACTACGACTGGAATCTCAACGATTCGCGGTCGCTCAAGAAGTAGTCGCCGGTTTTACAGCAGGTCGGATTTTTGATTGGAAGACATGGAATTCGGACGGTTCCTGGCCGCAGCTCGCGACTCCGGAGAGCAAAATGGGCAAACCTAGCGCCAAGGGCGCGTGGCAAGGCCGAGAAACCGGTTTAGATAAATGGCTGCCATCCTCGCTGGTGTGGGTGAGGTCATTGGAGAATTTCTGCGGTCCAAAGGCCCAATGGCCATCGGCTCCGGTTCTCGCGCGCAGACCGCGCACTTTCTCTGCTATTCTTTCGACGGCGAGGGTGTCTCCGGTGGTTGCTTTTCACTTGGCGGCGGATCCGAAATAAGACCCTGCTTACGCAGCATCGCCTCCATGACTTTATCCATCATGAAGTCCGCCAGGGGCTTGGTGGTTTCATCGAGTGCGGCCACGGCTGCTTTTAACTCCTTAGGATCTCCGGTCTTGGTCTTTGGATCCTCCGTTTCCAGAGCTCTCTCCACCGCAGAAAGCGCGCTCTCGATCGTCTTCCGATACTCAGGATCCAGCTCTGCGAGGTGTTCCGCCATGCCCTTCCTCGTCGCCATCAGGGTTTCGCCCGCGCGGATTTTTGCTTCGATCCATTGTCGCGCGCGAAGGTCGTCGAAGGCATATTCCACCGACTCTTCCACCATTCGCTGAACCTTGGCGTCGTCCACATCGACCGCACTCTTCATCGGTACGATCTTTTGTTTGCCGGTTTTCACATCGCGTGCGAGCGCGTGCAGGATGCCATTGGCATCGATCTCGAATTGCACCCCCACCCGCGGCACTCCCTTGGGCGCGGCCTCGAACTCGAGTTCAAATCGGCCGAGGCTCCAGTTGTCACGCGCTCGTTCGCGTTCCCCTTGAAGCACATGAATCAACATGCTTCGTTGGTTGTCCACCGCAGTGGTGAATAACTCACCCGCCTTGATCGGAATGGTGGAATTCCTCGGGATGATCACATTCATCAATCCTCCGAACGTCTCGATGCCCAGGGACAGAGGGGTCACGTCTAGCAGGAGCAAGTTCTTGAATCCACCGGACAAAATCTCAGCTTGAATGGCGGCACCGAGCGCCACGGCTTCATCGGGGTTCTGCGAGGTGTTTAGCTGGGGCCCTTTGGGGTCATGAAATTCAGTTCCCAGCCGAAGATCGCCGCGTGCCTCGCTGAAATCCGTGCACCCGAACCACTCCGCCACCAGCTGCCGCACCATCGGCATTCGGGTCTGGCCGCCAACTAGGATGACCTGATCCAGGTCTTTCGCTTCCAACTTGGCGTCGGATAGAGAACGCAAACAATGACCCCGAGTCCGCTCCACGACATCTCGGGTCAGTGATTCGAGGTGTTCACGACTTAGCGTGTAGCTGAAACTAAAGTCAGGGGTGAGAAACGGCAGCTGAATCTCGGTCTCGGTTTCGGTGGAGAGGCGAATCTTGGCCTGCTCTGCGACTTCGCGAATCCGCGATATCAACACTGGATTGCCCCCAGCCACAGGACCTCCCGCGCGCCCAATCGCTTCGACTAAGAAATCCACGATGCGTTTGTCGAGGTCGTCTCCTCCCAGCCGTGTGTTTCCGTTGGTGGAAAGCACCTGAAAGACGCCGTCGTTCAGCTCCAGGATTGAGAGGTCAAAGGTCCCGCCCCCGAGATCATACACCGCGATTCGGGCCCGGTGTTTCAGTTTGTCCAAGCCGTATGCCAGTGCCGCGGCCGTGGGTTCGTTCACGATCCGCTCGACCGTCAACCCAGCCAGCTCTCCCGCTCTGATGGTCGCGTTTCGTTGAGCATCGTTAAAATAGGCAGGCACCGTGATTACCGCTCGAGTCACCGGCTCGCCCAGCGATGCCTCAGCATCTCGTTTGAGCTTTTTCAGCACCTCCGCCGAGATCTCCTCGGGGGTCCAGGCGCGGCCATGGAGTTCGATCGAAACGGGTCCGGCTCCCTGTCCGCTCACCGGGTAGGTGACCCACATCTCCTCCCGGGCGATATCCGATCCCCGGCGTCCCATGAACCGCTTGACAGAGTACACCGTCTCGGTGGGTTTGAGCACGCGAACGCGATTTGCCCGATTGCCAATCAGAGGTTCCATGCCCGGACCCGGGATATGCACCACGGAGGGCGTGAGCCGCTGCCCCTCTGGGTCTGCGATCACATACGGAATGCCACTGTCCACCACCGCGACCAGGGAATTGGTCGTCCCCAGATCGATGCCGACGATTTTGCTCATCTCGAAAAGAATGACAGGAAACGTTGGCGGTGCAAGCAGCCGACCTCGGTAGGCTGGGTGTTGGACATTGGCCTTCCTGGCTCGCTTCAGGTATAGAAAGCTCCTCGCGTGTCCAACTGGATCAACAAAGTTGCGAAGAGATGGCCGGCCAGCCTGGGGCTGGCGCTGCTTCTCTGGGTTTTGACGTGGTGGGCGGTGTGGGGTGAGCCCAGCTGGGCCGTGACTCTGGTTCAAACCAGCTACGATAGTCTTTACGAACTCGCGTCCCCATGGCCGGCGAAGCTAGGGGACTCACCCGTGGTCATCGTTTACCTCGATCTGACTTCTTATATCAACGAGGGGCAGAACCCAACCCAGCCCTGGGACCGCGCTATTCACGCACGCTTGCTCCATCGTCTGACCCGTGCCGGGGCAAAAGTCGTGGTGTTCGACATTATCTTCAAAGATCCTGGGGCAGATCCCGAGGCGGACCGGCAGCTGGCAGCGGAAATTCACAATCACGGTCGAGTGGTCTTGGGAGCGGAGTTGAATCAGTCGGGTCACAACTCCAGGAAGGGCGACGGTCTGCAAAGTATCGTCGTCTCTTTGCCTACCCAGATCCTGCTGGAAGCGGGAGCGGGTTGGGGTTTGGCGCACTCGGTCATCGATGATGATTTTGTTGTGAGAGAGCATTTTCCCGGATTCCCCCAGAACCAGCAGCCCAGCCTGACCTGGACCGTCGCGAAAATGCTCCAGCTTCCACTGGTTGAGAAACCGCTCTTTGCTGAGGAGGAGCCATGGATGTTCTACTACGGTCCTCCGCTCACCCTTCCACACGTGAGCTACAGCGCCGCGTTGGATGTCAACGGTGTGCCCGATGACTTCTTCACCGGGAAGGTCGTGTTCATCGGTGCCCGTCCGATGGTGGGTGGTTTTAGCGAGCTCCGCGACGAGCATCGCAGCCCGTTTCGAGGCTGGGCTGACAAAGTTCCGGGAGTCGAGGTCCACGCGACCGAAATGTTGAACCTGATCCGCGGAGACTGGCTGCGTCGGCTCTCCGGAGAGCAGGAGTTGATCTGGCTTTGCTTGTTCGCGCTCGTAATCAGTTGGGGTATTTTCCAGGTGCGTCCCCTGCCCGCGCTGGGGGTGGCGGTTTTTGCTGAAGTCTTGGTGGTGTCGCTGGCTACCGCCGGGTTTGTGTTGCACCACTGCTGGTTCCCATACCTGCTGGTCAGCGCGATGCAGATCCCCGTCGCGTTGACCTCCTCGGTATTGGTGCAGTCGATCGAGTGGTACCGGCAAAAGAAAGCCCTGGAGCTTCAACGTCGAGAGGCGGACCGCAAGATCCACCAGCAGGCGGCCCTGATTGACAAGGCACAGGACGCGATCGTGGTGGAAAACCTGAACGGGGAGGTGGTGTATGCCAATCCCAGCGCGGTGAAATTGTACGGATGGTCGATCGAGGATCTCCAGCCTGGCGGCGCAGGCGCAGAGGTGTTCGCTCCGCTCAGCCCAAAGCTGAAGGAGGCGCGGGGGCTGACTCTTCGCGATGGCGAATGGATCGGAGAGCTGGAGCAGAAAACGCGTGATGGTCGCACTCTCCTCATCGCAACCCGATGGACACTGATTCGGGATGACACCGGCCAGCCGCTGTCCCTCCTGCTCATCAACACCGACATTACCGAGAAGCGCAGGTTGGAGGTCCAGCTCCTGCGCACCCAGCGAATGGAAACGGTCGGGGCAATGGCCAGTGGCATGGCGCATGATCTCAACAACGCGCTTTCTCCCATCCTGATGGGTGTGCAAATGCTCCGCCGCAAGCCCCAGGACAACGAGAGCCAGGAGATGCTCTCGGTCCTGGAGCATAACTGTCATCGAGGGGCCGACATCGTTCGACAGGTGCTCTTGTTCACCCGGGGACGCGATGGGGAGCAGCAGCGGCTCAATATCGGACAGCTTCTCCGTGAGATGGAGCAAGTGATCCGTCAGACCTTCCCCAAAACAATCGATCTGAGCGTTCTCACTCCCGCCGACCTCTGGCCGGTGCGCGGCAATCCCACTCAGTTACACCAGGTCCTTCTCAATCTGTGCGTGAATGCCCGTGACGCGATGCCCCGAGGAGGCGAGCTCACGATCGCAGCGGACAATGCTACTCTCTCCGCCGAGGAGGCCGCCACCGTGCCTGGCGGCAAGCCCGGAGACTATGTCATGATTTGGGTCGCGGATAGCGGCACGGGTATTCCTGCGGAGGCGATGCCCCGGGTTTTTGAACCGTTCTTTACCACCAAGCCATTGGGTGAAGGAACTGGGCTTGGTCTTCCCACCGTCAGTCGGATCGTTCGCACTCACGCAGGATTTATTGGAGTGAGGAGCGAGGTGGGAGAGGGAACGACGTTCGAGATCTACCTGCCCAAAGAGTCGGTCACGCAGACCTCGATGGATTCCTCCTCGATCCTGCCTCTCGCGCGGGGACGTGGGGAGCTGATCCTGCTTGTCGACGACGAGCAGTCAGTGGTGGAGATGGTTCGAACGACCTTGGTGGATCAGGGCTATCGAGTGCTCGTGGCGAGTAATGGTTCGGAAGCGGCGATCTTGCTGGAGGCCTCGGCCGGAGAGGTTCGTTTGGTGCTGCTGGATTGGGAGATGCCCGTATTGAATGGGGAATCGGCACTTCGGCAAATCCGCGCCAAACACCCGTCGCTGCCGGTCATCATCACCAGCGGCAATACCAGTTTGGAAAGAATTCTAGAAAAGGTGGGGGACATGAAAGTGCAGACCCTCGCCAAGCCGTTCGGCGCGGATCAGCTTCTTCGCGAGGTCGCTCAACTTCTCGGCTGAGCAATGTCCGTGAATGATTCCCCGCTTGGGAGCGTCGGCATGAGTGGACCAGGCCTGACTCGGTGCTGATTTCTTGAGTTGATGGCTTGCCTAAAGAAACGGCATCCGCGATATATTTGATCCGAGTCTCGGCATGTTTTCATTTCCTCAATCCCTTTTGTTTCGGCTCTGGCCGGGAGCGTCGCTCCTATGGGTTTGCGGACTGGCTGTCGGGGCTCTCCCTTCCAGCCTGGCCGCTTCGGCTATTCAGGGTTCCGTGCTCACCTTTGAGAAGGAGATCCGCCCGATCCTCAAAGCCAACTGCTTCGACTGCCACGGGGAGGGCGAGAAGCCCAAGGGAGGCCTCGATCTCCGACTCCGTCGTTGGATGCTGCGCGGAGGCGAATCCGGTGCCGCCATCGTTCCTGGGAATGCCAAGAAGAGTCATCTGATCGAGCTCGTTCGTAGCGGCGAGATGCCCAAGCGAGAGAAAAAACTGACACCTCTCGAAATCGCCACCCTGGAGGCTTGGATCTCCGCCGGAGCCAAGACGGCGCGCTCCGAACCGGAGTCGATCCCTACCGGCATGGTCATCACTGAGGAGGAGCGATCTCACTGGGCGTTCCAACCCATCCGACGTCCAGCCATTCCGCCTTCTCGGCCCCGCGATCATGTCCGCAATCCGGTGGACGCCTTGTTGCTCGGCCCGTTGCACGCCCGGAAACTCGAGTTCTCTCCCGACACCGATCCTGTGACCTTGCTCCGGCGCCTTCATTTTGATTTGGTCGGTCTTCCGCCCACTCCCGAAGACATTTCTCGTTTCCTTGCCGACACCTCAACGGAGGCCTACGAGCGTGAGATGGATCGCTTGCTCGCGTCTCCGCAATACGGGGAACGCTGGGGACGACACTGGCTCGACGCCGCCGGCTATGCGGACAGCGACGGCTACGCTTCGGACGACAACCCGCGTCCTTATGCCTACAAGTTTCGCGACTACGTGATTCGCGCCTTCAATTCCGACAAACCTTTCGACCAGTTCGTCGTCGAACAGCTCGCAGGAGACGAGCTGGTTGCGCCGCCTTATAAAAATCTTTCCGCCCCTCAACTTGAGAAACTGATCGCCACCGGATTCCTTCGCATGGGCGCGGACGGCACCGCGAATGCAGCCGACCAGGACACCGCGCGAAACCAGGTTGTCGCCGACACCCTCAAGATTGTTTCTTCATCGCTCCTCGGCCTCACGGTGGGCTGCGCTCAATGCCACGATCATCGCTACGATCCGATTCCGCATACGGATTACCACCGTTTGCGCGCCGTGTTCGAACCCGCCTATGATTGGAAGCATTGGCGGAATCCGGGAGATCGACTGGTCTCTCTCTACACCGATGAGGATCGGACCCGAGCCGCTGCGGTCGAGACGGAGGCGGGAACGCTGGCCAAGGAAAGAGCGACCAAGGAAGAGTCGTTTATCACCGCCGCGCTGGATAAAGAACTCGAGAAATATGAAGAGCCTCTTCGGACTCAACTGCGAGAGGCCTATCGCGCAGCGGGTGATAAACGCAGCGAGGAGCAGCAAAGGCTTCTCAAAGAGAACCCCAGCGTGAATATCAGCGGAGGCACACTCTATCAGTACAATCAAAAAGCCGCCGATGAGCTGAAAGCACTGGACGGGAAGGTCGCGGAGGTTCGAGGGCGCAAGCCGATAGAAGATTTTGTGAGCGTCCTTACCGAGACGCCGGGGACGGTTCCGGTGACCTATCTATTCCATCGCGGCGATCCTCATCAGCCCAAGGAGCCCATCAAGCCTGGAGCGCTGTCCGTGCTGGAAACATCCGGGCACCCCCTGAACTTTTTGGAGAAAGAACCGTCGATCCCGAGCACGGGACGCCGTCTCGCGTTTGCCCGCTGGGTGGCCAGCACCAACAACCCACTCTTCGCGCGAGTGGTTATGAATCGCGTCTGGATGCACCATTTCGGACGCGGACTGGTGCGCACGCCAGCGGACTTTGGAGCGATGGGTGAGAAGCCAACCCATCCGGAGTTGCTGGACTGGCTTGCGAGTGAGTTCGCCGCGCAGGGATGGAGTTTCAAGGCCATGCACCGGCTGATTCTCACTTCCACGGCCTACCGACAATCTTCCGCCCGCGCTGCTCTTGAGCCTGTGGGCAAACCCCAGACACGGCCTCGGTTTCTGAAAGGGCAGGCTCTGGATCCGGATGCAAATCTCTATGGACGGAAACCCGTGCTGCGGCTGGATGCAGAGGCGGTGCGTGACGCCATCCTCAGTGTCAGCGGGGTTCTGAGTTCGAAAATGTTTGGGCCGCCGGTGCCTGTTCGACCGGATGCCACGGGACAGATTGTGGTGGGGGTGGACAAAACCGAAGGGGACAATCGGATGCCGGTGGAGGTACCTCTAAACGGCGACGAATTTCGGCGCAGCGTCTACATCCAGGTGCGCCGGAGCCGTCCGCTCGCCATGCTCAATGCTTTTGATGCGCCCGTGATGGAGGTGAACTGTGAGAAGCGTCAGAGCTCTACCGTAGCACCCCAGGCGTTGATGCTGATGAACAGCCTGTTCATCTTGGAACATGCAGAGAAGTTCGCTGATCGCCTGATCCGGGAGGCGGGACCCGATCGACGTCAACAACTCGTGCGGGGTTGGGAGCTTGCTTATTCACGCCGACCTCAAGAGTCGAGCCTGCGTGCTGCGATCGCGTTTCTCGATGCGCAGGTGGCGCATCTGCGCGCAGCCGACGCTGCGGATGCGGCGTCCGTCGGGGAAACGAAAGCGAAAGACAAGGCGAAGGACGGCAAGATGCCCGCCAAGCCCAACCCCGAGGTTCAGGCCCTGCGGGACTTGTGTCAG